>JBBTQD010000032.1:0-3483 GCA_038065855.1 Patescibacteria group bacterium | reverse complement strand
ATTTCGCGGTTGGGCGGCAAACTGATGGTTGAGGCGGCGTCCAAAACTCTTTGGATATCGTGTTCCGAAATTTCATTGTCGGCCCGCGACACGGCGATAACCCCGCGGGAAACCTGATTCCTTATATGGGGCCCCGATATTGAAACATAGGCTTTTTTGATTTTAACTCCGGCCGAGCTCTGGGCTTCGACTACCGAACTTTTTATGTCTTTTTTGGCTTCGGCCATATCAACTATTACTCCGCGCCTCAAGCCGTTTGACGGGCTAAAGCCCAGACCCAAAATCTGGGGCCGGGCCAAGCCTTCCTTAAATTCGGCAATCAGGGTTTTTACAGCTGAATTACCGATATCTATTCCGGCAACTATATTTTTGTGAGGCATCCTTCTGTCTATTTTAACTCAGGGGCGTACTGGAGTAAAATCTCTATTTCATTTTTTTCTTTTTGGGCCAGTTCATACCGACCGCCTTTTTCGTAAAGTTCAATTGCCTGTTTTCTTTTTTTTATTTCTGATTTGATGATCTTGGTCATTTCTTCATCGGTTATTTCCGAGGCCTTCCCCAGTTCTTCAATTGATAATTCCGGCCGCACTTTGGCTTCAGCTGTCCTTTTTTCGATTTCTTTATTGTGGACAGCAGAAAGAAGAGAACCCAAGACTACGCGTTTCAAGTCTTCGTGATTTTTTAAGGCAGAATTAAGGCCTTCCCGCAATTTTTCTTTGAGTGGCATTTTTAAAACCCAAACTTTTCTTTGATTTTCTTTTTTTCCCGGTTAAAAATATCTTCGCTGTATTTGCCCTGTTTTTCCAGTCTTTTTCTTAATTCTCTCAACGCTTCTCTCATTATCGCTCTTTGTTTGATTTGTCTTTCTGACGGCTTTCGATAGTTATAAAGCCTTGATTTGGCTCTCTCAATTATTTTGCCTGCCTGAACCGCGCGCGAAAAGCGCCTGATCAAGGAAGGAATGGTTTCTCTTGGTTTTCGATAGACTTCTGCCATATTATTTAACTAATTTTGGTCCTAATCTTTTTCCGCCCAATAAATGGATATGGAGGTGGGGGACCAGCTTGCCGCCATATTCGCCTTCATTAATAATCAATCGATAACCCTTTTCGGCAATGCCTAGTTGATGGCTGACTTTATGGCTGACGACAAGCGCTTTCCCGAGCAATGCCAAATTTCTTTCTTCCATCCCGTTAGAAGTAGCCGCGCCGCGGTCCTTTGGACTCGCGACCCTGTCGCGAGCGCGACTTCTAACGGGATCCATAAAATCTTCAAGCGAATCAAAATGTTTTTTGGGGATTATAAGCAAATGAACCGGTGCTTGGGGATTTATATCTTTAATTACCAGAAAATCATCGTCTTTGTAAATGACTTCAGCCGGCAGGTCTCCTTTAATGATTTTGCAGAAGACGTCAGAAATCATATTATAGTGAGTTTGTCGAATTACTTGTCTTTTAATCTTTTTTTTATTGTTTCTACGATTCCGTCAAGGGGCAAGGTTTCCTGGACTGACGATTCCATATCCCGCAAGATAATGTTTCCGTCAAGAGCTTCTCTTTGACCCAAAATCAAAGTGAATCTTATTCCGAGCCGGTTGGCGATCCTTAACTGGGATTTAATGCTGTCTCGGGTGAAAGAAGCTTTGAGCGGAATTCCGGCTTTGCGAAACTGTTCGAAAAAAATCAAGCTTCTTTTTTTGGCCAAATCGCCGAGCTGGGCTAAAAATATCTTCGGTTCCGGCCTGGTTTTCGGAGTTTCGAATCCTTTCTTTTTTAATAAGTCAATCAGCCGTTCCACGCCGATAGCCCAGCCGGCTGCTTCGGTTTTTTGGCCGCCGAGCTCTTCCATCAGATAATCGTATCTTCCGCCGCCAGCAAGCTGAATCCCGCCGCCTTGCCCTGAGCCAGTCGAAGAGTCTTCTTCCAGCCAGACTTCAAAAACGGTTCTGGTGTAATAATCGAGGCCTCTGACCAGATAGGGGTTTAAGATGTAAGTCACTTGGGCTTCTTCAAGAAATTCGAGAACATTTTTAAAATGAAGCTTGCAGTCATCGTCCAGGAAGTCGAAAATCTGGGGAGCCCTGGCCGAGATTTCTTTGCATTCAGTTTGAATGCAGTCGAGCATCCTTAAGACATTTTTTTTGAATTTGGCCCGGCAGGAGGCGCAGACTTTTTTTAGTTTGTTTTTATAATAATCTTTCAGGGCTTTTTTATAATCGGGCCGGCAGTTTTTGTCTCCCAAGCTGTTTATTTTTAAAGTCACTTCGTTTTTCAAACCGAGTTCTTCAAAAATTTTCAAGAGAACAAAAATAAGTTCCGCGTCGGTCGAAAAGCTTTCTTCGCCGAATTGCTCCGCGCCGATGTGCCAGAATTCTCTATACCGGCCGGCTTGGGGTTGTTCGTGCCGGAACATCGGTTCAATGTAGTAAAGCTTGACTGGTTGGGGAAGCGATCTCATTCCGTGTTCTATGTAAGCCCGGGCTACTGGCGCGGTGCCTTCGGGCCGCATCGTCACTGAATCGCCGCCCCTGGTCTTGAAAGAATACATTTCTTTTTCAACGATGTCGGTGCCTCCTCCGACGCCCCGTTCAAAAAGCTCGGTTTCTTCAAGGACCGGCGTTTCAATTCTTTCGTAATCATAGTCTTCAAGAATGGTTTTGGCTTTTTTGAAAATGAACTCCCGCCAGAGCTGATCTTCCGGTAAAATATCGTGCATGCCTTTGACTGATTGGATCTGTTTTTCTTTGGGCATATGTTAGAATAACAAAAGAGTGTAAAATAAAACCATGCTTATCGCGACCATTATGGCAACGATAATGGTTAGGATTCTTAATAATTTTTTGTTTGCAAACATTTAAACAAATTCAATAATACTTGAAGTATGTCCAGCCGTCAATTATTTTTTGTTTTGGTTTTGGTTTTTATCGCCGGTTTTTTAATTTGGCTGATAATAAAAGATTTCCCCGAAAAGATTGAAACAGGAAAACAGCTCAGAGATTTGAAAAACAAAATTGAAGTATTGAAAAGAGAAGAAGAGAGACAGAAAAGCTTGGCCGAGTACCTCAATTCCGAAAGCTATTTGGAAAAGCAGGCCCGGATAAGACTGAATTTGAAAAAAGTTGGAGAAGAGGTGGTTTTTGTCTATCGGAAAGACGAGGAGCCGGAGCAGAAGAATCCGGAAAATAAAAACGAAAATCCGTTCTTGTCAAAAATCAAAGAATGGGTTAGAATGTTTAGGTTTAACGTTCTAAATTTGCGGGATTAGCACAGTGGCAGTGCGCTTGCTTCCCAAGCAAGATACACGAGTTCGATCCTCGTATCCCGCTTTTGCCGATGTAGCTCAATAGCAGAGCAACGCATTTGTAATGCGTAGGTTGTCGGTGCAAGTCCGACCATCGGCTCCAGTTTTGTAGAAAAAGATTGAGAAGTCCCCAGAGCGTGGGACGCGCGAAGCGCGTCCCACTGATTTCCCCCCAATTTTCCT
>JBBTQD010000031.1:0-4511 GCA_038065855.1 Patescibacteria group bacterium | reverse complement strand
GGATCAGAACGCCGCGGTGAATACGTTCTCTGGTCCTGCACTCACCGCCCGTCAATCCAAAGGAGGTGGGAGTAGATGAAGCCCCGCTTCGGCGGGATTAGTCTAAGCTCACTGATTAGGGATAAGTCGTAACAAGGCATGCCTAGCGGAAGCTGGGCATGGAATATTTATTCTAAATTTGTCGATTTAGGCTGTGCGATGTTTGCTTGTCGATAGGCGAGTACGTCGTACGACTTCAAGGGAGTTGATCTCCATCCTTCAAATCGGAGATTAGGAGAGCGCGATCCTTTAAGGCGCCTGTCTGGTTGACTGTGATGAATCTGTTCGTGATATAACTTGGCGAAAAGCCTCTCGGGTATAGTTGTTTCGGAAACGTTCGGCCTCGTACAACTTTAATAATTATGTGCTTCTCTGTTTTTCAGAAAAAACCCTCACTTCTCGTTCCCGACACAAAATGCTTCGCATTTTGATCGGGTAAACGCCTCTTTAAGGCTCGCTTGCCCGCTTATAATTTCCTAAATTATTGGCGAGGCTCTCGAGGTTCCTCAACAACCATACCCTGCGGGCTTTTCAGTGATTATATCCGCTCACTTGACAAAGTTTATAGGTGAACGAAAAACCGCTGACGTGCACTTGGCAGTCAGCGGTTGAAAGAGCGGGAATCCGAATGTTTCAGCTAGACTTCGCGAGAAAGCCGGACATTTCTTTCGCGGAAGTTGATCTCAAGCCGGCAATCTCTAAGGAGCTGGGTTCCGATTTGCCACCTTCCTTTTTGCGGCGCCGGACCGGGGATGACGAAGATGGTTGTTTGTCGCGATTCACCGAACCATTCAATCACTCCCTCCGAAATTAAAAACTCTGCCCGTGACCCATCCGCCAATGTAATATCTGATGCCTTAGGCTTTATCCTAAGATGTGCTTGGTGAGCATGTTCCTCATAAATAATTAGCTCGCCGTTGAAGCCAGTATCAATCAGGGCAACTACTGGGTCCTCGAGTCCTAGAAGTTGCAATTGCATGATTGGCTGACCATGATCATCTATCCACCCTTCTATCGTATGGTTACGCATAGGTTGGAATCCCTATTTGAGCATGCCACTGACGAGCCTCGGGGAATTTAAGATCAGCTTTGTCGTATGCCTCTACTCCAGTCTTTCCCAGCACATACTCGCCGGTGTCCACATTGATGACGATGTAAAGACCATGAAACTCCTTCTCGAGGCCCTCTTCTTTGACGAGGTGATTGTAGATCTCCCGGCCCTTGGCTGCTATTTCCCGTAACACCCGTTGGTCAATCAGACTTTTGAATTCAGCCATAAACCCTCCTTAATTATTAAATTATCAGATAGTCGTTTTTACGTCAAAGCATTATTTTCAATATATTTGTTTCAAAAAAACGAAAACCGCTGACGTGCATTTGGCAGTCAGCGGTTCAATTGGGGGTATCACTAAGCTATACTTAGTGAATAGTCGAATTGATTGGAACTGTTGGAATGAACGGGTTACGGCTTACGTGGATGAACCAGATTCCTTTATAGATGACCTCAAGGATATAGGTGTTGGACTCCCTGACGTCTTTGATTACTTGGGCGCCGGCAGCGATGAGGGCGATCATTTCTCTTTCTGTCGCCCAAGATTTGTGGTCGCCGGAGGTTTCCATGAATTTTTTTGCTTCTCGGACTATTTTCTCTACATCCATAATACCCTCCTAGAGTAACTTATATTTATATTGTTTATAATTTTATGTCAATTTTTAAATTTTACCTTAAGCTAATTTATTTTTTTAATCTTTATTAATGCCAAAAAATAAGCTCTATATCGTTTTAGATAATGTAAGGAGCCGGGAGAATGTGGGTTCTATTTTCCGGACGGCGGATGCGGCCGGGGTTTCCAAGATTTATTTTTGCGGGATTACTCCTATTCCGCCACACGAGAAAATTTCCAAAACCGCTCTTGGCGCGGAAAAATGGATTCCCTGGGAGCATCACAAACAAACCTGGCGCCTTCTGAAGAAGTTAAAAAATTCTCGTAATTTTTATGATATAGCACAAAAAACACGTGTCTATATTGTAGCCATTGAGCAGACAAAAAAGAGCATAAATATTTTTGACTTTAAACCGAAGTTTCCGTTAGTTTTAGTAATAGGCAACGAAGTCAAAGGTTTAAGCCCCAAAATTTTAAAATATTGCGATAAAATTGTTTCGATACCGATGTTTGGCAAGAAAAAATCGTTGAATGTTGCCGTGGCTTTTGGAATAGCCGTCTATGCGATTACCCACAAAATCTCTTGAACGAAATTTATTTAAAAAAGGCGTAAAAAAAATTATCGCCGTTGACGAAGTCGGGATGGGTTCTTTGGCCGGGCCGGTGGTTGTTTGTGCCGTGCAGTTTAGTAAAAAGTTTTTCAAAAAACGCCATAAAAATTTGCATTGGCTTCGTGATTCAAAATTACTGGCGCCCCACCAAAGAGAAAATTTTGTCCATGAACTTTTGAAAGAAAAGAATTTTGAATACCGGATCGGCTATTGTTATCCAAAAACCATTGATCGGGTGAACATTTATCAGGCGGCAAGATTGGCCATGAGGCGGGCGGTTAAAAGAATAAACAAAGGGAGAGAACAAAAAACTTTCGTTCTTGTAGATGGCCCGAATGAAATTAAAGGATTAGAATTTAAGCAGTTGCCGATTATTAAAGGCGACCGGAAGGTTTTTTCAATCGCCTGTGCTTCATTGATTGCTAAAGTCTTTCGGGATAAAATGATGATAAAGTATGCGAAACGTTTTTCCGAATACGGTTTTGAAAAACATAAGGGTTATGGAACGAAATTTCATCGGGTGATGCTGGTTAAACATGGTCGGTCCCCGATTCATAGAATTTCATTCAGATTAATTTAGAAAAATTAAAAATGGAAGGAGCGTGCAGATGCGGACACCACAAAATTGAGAAGCTGATGATGTTTTTGGCTTGGCTAGCTGGAATTTCATTTTGGGTGGCTTTATGGAAAGACGGAGTTTTTTGGAACGTATCGTCGGATGTCTGGTTCCAGCATGTGGTCGTGTTCAGTTTGCTTCTTTTCGGAATGAGCTGGTGCGGCTGTTGCGGAAAGAGCCACTAGAATTTTCATAAAATTATGATGAATCCAGGGGCAAAATTATCGCCTGATTTTTTGGATAAGTCAAAAATTCAGATGGCGGCGACTCGGGATGGTTATGGCAAGGGTCTTGTGGAAGCAGGCCAGATCGACGAACGAGTGGTTGTTTTGTGTGCTGATTTGACCGAGTCAACCCGTTCTTTATGGTTTGCCGAAAAATTTCCGGAAAGATTTGTTGAACTAGGCGTAGCTGAACAAAATATGGCGACAGTTGCGGCTGGGATGGCTAATTACGGGAAGATTCCTTTCATTTCTTCCTACGCCGCATTCAGCCCCGGCCGGAATAATGAGCAGATAAGAACCACGATTGCGATAAACAATGTGCCGGTGAAAATCGGCGGGGCCCACGCCGGAATTTCGGTTGGGCCGGACGGCGCCACTCATCAGGCCTTGGAAGATATTGCTTTGATGCGGGTTATGCCGCGGATGACGGTTTTGGTTCCTTGCGATGCGATTGAGACGCAGAAAGCGACGAAGGCCGCGGCTTTTCATCCGGGCCCGGTGTATATAAGATTTGGCCGGGAAAAGTCAGCGGTTTTCACAACCGAAGACACGCCTTTTCAAATTAGCAAAGCAGAAATTTTTCGCTACGGAAAAGACGCGACTATAATTGGTTGCGGCATGCTTTTACATAACGTTCTTTTGGCGGCAGAAGAACTTTCAAAAGAGGGGATTGAAGCGATGGTAATAAATAGTCATACAGTTAAGCCGATTGATGCCGAGACAATAATTAAAGCCGTAAAAGAAACCGGGGCAGTGGTTTCGGTTGAAGAACATCAAGTTAATGGCGGTCTCGGCTCGGCCATAGCCGAAGTTCTGGCAAAAAATCATCCGGTGCCGCAGGAGTTTATCGGAGTCCAGGATAGATTCGGCGAATCCGGCGAGCCGTGGGAATTAGTTGAGAAGTTCGGAATGGGGGTAAGGGATATCAAAGAGGCGGTGAAAAGAGTAATTAAGAGAAAATGAAAAATCCTCTCGGGTACAGTTGTTTCGGAAACGTTTGGCCTCATACAACTTTTATACAAATCTCAACTTCTGTTTTTAAGAAAAAACCCTCACTCCTCGTTCGCCTCGCTACAAAGGATTTCTTCTCTTAACGGCTCGGCTCACGAGGTTCCTCAACAACCATACCCTGCGGGATTTTTCTTACATTTTAGTTGAAATATCATCGATTTTTTGTTAAGATTTTTTTGTTTTAGAAATGCGCGCGTAGTTAAGTGGTATAACGCCGTCCTGATAAGACGGAGGCCCTTGGTTCGATTCCAAGCGCGCGCACCACGTTGGAAATGTCAAAGATTCAGATACCGCCTCGCTTCGCTCGGCGACCAAATCGTAAGGATTTTTCGGGGCAAAAAGAAAT
>JBBTQD010000030.1:0-23332 GCA_038065855.1 Patescibacteria group bacterium | reverse complement strand
AGTATTCCGCCCAATCTTGTGGCAAAGAAACTTTTTGAAGAAGTGATGAAATTTGAGCGTCTAAAGATTCTTGGCGAATACAGGGTTCAGGACATTTTTGAGTTTTTGATTTCTTGGTGCAATGGTAGTAAGTATAGAAATGTTGCGTGCCGTTTAGCTGGGTCTTCACCCTGTATTCGCCAGTGATTTGCATTCCGCAGGACGCGCACGAAAGGAGTCCGCAATATGCTTGCGGTTCGTTCTTTTGTTTGTGGCGCGGACGACTTTTCCGCTTCATCACTTCTTGCACAGTATCCCAAAGTTTCTTTGCCACTATTGGCTCGTACTTGCCCTCGTAAATTTCGCTGTTGTACCGAAAATGTCCGTAGTAGAACGGATTGGAGAGGATAAAGGTTGCGCGGGAAATGTGGATTCTCTTTCCATTTTTTGCAACGAGGTGGTTGCGCTCAAAATATTCGCCGATACTTTGGAGCGTATAGTTTCCGGTGGCGGGGCTTTCGTTCATCACGAATTTTTGATAAAGTAAGTTCGAGTGAAGTCGTAAAGACGCTCACTTTACTTATTTTTTCTCTTATTATAAACTGCCAAAATCGTTCCTTTCTTTCAACCCACATTCTTGGAGGGCTAAAATGGCTGGTTTTCAGAACAGGGCAGAGTTAGCTGATATGTTTTTTGTAGATTCGTCCAGTACGAATCCCGCTCTCGATAAGGCTTTGGGCTTAGGCCCATGGTACAAAGGCAAAGAGCGGTTTCAGGGTTTTTTGGCCAGAGTCGAAAGCCTGACGCCAAAGCTGGTAAAACAGCCCCAGCTTGTCAGGCAAAAAAGGCGCCGAAATCCCAACTCCCTCTAGGGAATCCTTCCAAAATTTCATGTCTGGACCCAGCCAGACGCTTCCCAGAAACTTCATGGGGCCTCGTCATCCTAGCGCGTGGCCTCTTTTCTTTTGAATAGGAAATCTGTATAATTTTCTTTATGGAAAGTTATCGGGAAAAACTGGAAGCATTAAAATCCAAGCTCCGGGAAATCGGGGCTTGGCTTTGACGTTGCCGGAAGCGGGGAAAAAATCGCAGGCCTTGAAAAAGAAATAGAAAACCCGGAATTCTGGAAAGACAAGGATTCGGCGGCCAAAAAAATCAAAGAACTTTCAGAATTGAAAGAGAGAACTAAAGAGTTCAATGATTTAAAAAAGAAGCTTGATATAATAGAGGGATTAGAGCAAAGCGATGATCCTTCGACAAGCTTAGGACAGGAGGCGGCAAGAGAATTTGATAAAATTGAAAAGAAGATAAAGTCGTTTGAAAAACAAAGACGGTTCAACGGGCTGCATGATCGAAGCGGCGCCGTATTGAACATATATTCCGGCGCCGGCGGGGTTGACGCCCAGGATTGGGCAATGATGCTTTTTAAAATGTACCAGAAGTTCAGCGACGGCCGGGGCTGGAAATCAAAAATTTTGGACCAGTCTTTCGGAGTCGAGCGCGGAATAAAAAGCGCGTCTTTGGAAATCTCCGGCCCTTACGTTTACGGCTACTTAAAAAATGAAAGCGGGGTTCATCGTTTGGTCAGGGTTTCGCCGTTTTCGGCCAAAGGCCTTCGCCATACTTCGTTTGCTTTGGTTGAGGTTCTGCCGGAAATAGAAGATTTGAGCGAAGTGAAGATTGATGAAAAAGATTTGAAAATTGAAACTTTCAAGTCTTCCGGGCCGGGCGGGCAGCATATGCAAAAAACCGAGAGCGCCGTCAGAATCACTCATAAGCCGACCGGTCTTGCGGTTTCGGTCCAGGCCGAGCGTTCCCAGAATCAAAACCGCCAAAAAGCGATGCAGATTCTGGAATCCAGGCTGGTTCAAAAAATGGAAGAAGCCAAAGTGAAAAAAATTTCAGAGTTAAAACCGGAATTGGCCAGTGGCATCGAATGGGGAAATCAGATTCGCTCTTATGTCCTGAATCCGTATAAAATGGTGAAAGACCATCGCACTGGAATCGAGACAACCCAGATCGACAATGTTCTGGAAGGGGACCTGGATATTTTTATAGAACGATGACCCATTCGACAGGCTCAGGGTCATACTGAGTAAATCGAAGTATGATAATTTTCGACAAAGTCACAAAAGAATACAATGGGACGCTAAGCGTCCCAAATGGCCACGCTAAGCGTGGCGGCAATCAGGGCAATAACTTTATTTTTCGGGCCCTGGACGGCGTAGATCTTGAAATCAAAGACAACGAGTTTGTTTCAATTATCGGGCCGTCCGGCGCCGGCAAGTCCACTTTGCTTAAAATGCTGATTCGGGAAGAGGCGCCGAGTGAAGGCAAGGTTTTGGTTGATAAAATTAATGTGACTGATTTGGCGGACAGCCAGATTCCATTTCTCCGCCGGAAAATCGGAACTATTTTTCAGGACTTCAAACTTCTTTCCAGTAAAACCGCCTGGGAGAACGTAGCTTTTGCTTTGGAAGTGGTTGGAGCCGGGCCGGACCAGATCGAAGATGACGTATCCAAGGTTTTGCGGATTGTCGGCATGGAGGGAAAGAGCCAAAATTTTCCTCACCAGCTTTCCGGCGGTGAAAAGCAGAGAATTGCCGTTGCCCGGGCCTTAGTCCACCGGCCTAAAATTCTTTTAGCTGACGAGCCGACCGGGAATCTCGATTTACTAAATACCTACGACGTTATAAAATTACTAATGAAGATAAACGAGTTCGGGACGACCGTGGTTTTGGCTTCCCATAATCGGGAGGTGGTTAATTCGGCCGGCCGGCGGGTTATTACTATGGATAAAGGCAGGGTTGTAAAGGATCAAGAACAGGGCAAGTACGCGATTTAAATGTTTGAGTAGCTCTCCTTCGCTAAAGCTTCGGAGGAGCACTTCTTCGCTTAATGAAGAAATGCTTGCACTTCGAAGCTTCGAAGGAGCGAAGAAGTGGAATTCAATAAACAAAATTTGATCAGAGTGATTGAATCGGGTTGGGTGAATTTTAAACGTAATTCGTGGCTGGCTTTCGGCACAGTCGGAATAATGGTTCTGGCTCTTCTGATTTTTGCCGGTCTGGTTGCTTTCAATGTTGTTTCAAAAACCGCCATTAACTCGCTTGAGGAGAAAGTCGACGTTACTGCCTATTTGAAGACCGATGTTTCAGACGGCGAAGCCCAAGACGTCGCTAAAATAATCGGCGAGATTTCGGGCATTTCTTACGTCAATTATATTTCCCGCGATCAGGCTTTGGAAGATTTTAAAAAACGTCATCAGGCCGAAGAGCTGATCCAACAGGCTATTTTGGAGCTTGGTGAAAATCCGCTTCAGGCCTCTTTGGAAATAAAAGCGGTGGATTCAAGGGAGTATGCCAGTTTGGTCAGTTTTCTTGAAAAAAGCTCTTTCAGCGGTTTGATCGACAAAATCGATTTTTACGAAAACCAGACCGTGATCAGCCGGATCCAGAAAATTTCTTCGGGCTTAAAGGCCGGCGGGATTTTGGTGACTTTGATTCTTTCGGTCATCGCCGTCTTGATTACTTTTAACACCGTCCGGCTGACCATTTACAGCCAGAAGCAGGAGATTGAGATTATGCGTCTAGTCGGCGCCTCAAACTGGCATATCCGGGGGCCTTTCGTGGTTGAAGGGGCGATTTACGGCATCATCGCCGGCCTGGCGGTTTTGATTATTTTTTATCCGATCGTTTATCTGACTTCGCCCAGAATCCAGGCTTTCATCCCTTCGGTTAATCTGACAGCTTATTTCACCGGTTTTTTCGGCCAAATGCTGATTTTGGTTTTTAGCTTGGGCATTACCTTGGGGGTTGTCTCAAGCGTGATCGCCGTAAGGAGATATTTGAAGATTTAAAAGGTTTAAAAAGCAGGACACCCCGCTCTCTAAGAGAGGGGGGTGTTTTTGGTTTAGTTTAATCCATATGTTTTTTTTCAGAAGAAAGAATTGATCACCAGACCAAAAAAAGAAAGAACGACGATTGCCCAGATTAGGCCTAATCCAATAAGGACTTTGACCCAAATGGGTAGCTTTTGTGAGGGGGCAGATCTCGGTTCGAAGTCGACGCCGACCTGACTTCTTTGCTCATCGAACTCGTTCTCGTCGCCAGTCGTCAAAATCATAAATCTTGTTTTCGCCATAACCACCTCCTAAGTAGAGGATAATAGAATACTTTAAATTTTTAATCAAATTTTTAATCAAATGTTTGAAAGTTAGCTTAGATTTTTGTAAGATGTATTGAATTGCCGGGTCATCTAATGGTAGGATACGTGGCTCTGAACCACGGCATGAACGTTCGAGTCGTTCCCCGGCAGCCAATTTGTAAAGTATTATTTTTTTAACAACTCAACGGGGATTCCTATTGAGCCGTTGATTTTTAAATTGATTTATGTGGCGCTTAGCGCCACTTGAATAACGCTTAGCGTTATGTTATTTTTAATGGATGAAATCTAAGAGTCCTGAACTGGAACAAAACCAAGCCATTACCTCCCTGGCTGTTTTTATTGGAAAATATAATGGGAGCATTCCCAGAGGTTTTCCGAGCGCAACGATTAAGGCATTGAAACAATTTCAAATTACCCATCCCAGGCTTTTCAAAAAAGATAATGAATGGTCTATTGATAAACATCGCAAGCGATTAATGGATTGGCTTTCTTCGCATGAAGAATTTCGCATAATTTAAGTTGAGTATAAATATAAGAAAAAAGGGCTAGACCCTTTTTTTGTCGGGAACGGGAAGTTGAAAAAGAACTTTATGCACAATTCCTTTTTTGATTTGGTGTTAGAATAGAGGCAGCACCAATTCCTAAGGAGGGTTTATGCTCTTTAAACCAGAACAGATTATGATTCCTTCGAAAAAATGCCAGGAAATTCCAATTGGAATGATTGGTTCAATTCCAGTAGGACTGACAAGAAACAAAGATGGCCTTCTTCTGATTGATACCACTCTTTTAAGTGGGGCTCTTCCAGAAGAAACGCCGGAGGCCATCAGTCAGGAGATTGATAAGTTGTTTATTTACCTTGTGCATTTCCATCCGGAGCTTCTCAATCTGGCCAGGAAATAGCGGCAGGAATTTTACCTGCCGCTTGTTTTCAGAGTTGATTAAATTTTCAGATGGTTTATCATTAAATCAATGGAAGAATTTTCGGAACAAAGTTCAAAAGACTGGAAGCTAAATTCTTATCTAATCCCCGGGGCGATTTTGGTTGCCGGGGCCTTGGTGGCTGGCGCGGTTTTTTATTCTAATAATCCAGGCATAAAAACAGCTAATCCGTTTGGCGGTCCGGATGAAAGGACTGGCAAAGTTGAAGTCTCGGCTGACGACGACGCATTTTTGGGCTCGGCCAAAGCAATGGTTGTAATAATTGAATTTTCGGATTTCCAGTGTCCGTTCTGCCGGAGTTTTTGGCGCGAGACCCTTGGCTTGATTAAAAGCGAATACATAGATTCGGGTAAAAGCGTGAAATTTGTTTATCGCGATTTTCCTTTATCATCAATTCATCCTTTAGCCCAAAAATACGCTGAAGCGGCCGAGTGTGCGAAAGACCAGAATAAATACTGGGAAATGCACGACAAAATTTTCGAGGAGCAGGATAAATTGGGGCAGGGGACTATCAGCGCTTATGGGATTGATGATATTAAAAGATGGGGCGGGGAGCTGGGTTTAAATGTTTTAGAGTTTAATCAGTGTCTGGATTTAAATAAATACGCCGCTGAAGTCAAAAAGGATTTTGAAGACGGTTCTCGGGCCGGAGCAAACGGAACGCCGACAATTTTTATAAACGGAAAGATTATAGTTGGCTCCCAGCCGTTTGAGAATTTTAAAGCAATTATTGATGAAGAACTTAAAAAGTAAGAAGTGAATTTAATGATTCGCGTAAAAATCGCAATCAATGGTTTTGGGAGAATCGGCAGAGCTTTTTTTAAGGTCGCCTTTGATCGGAAGATAGAGCCTCAACTTGAATTTTTCGCGATAAACGATTTAGGTAATTTAGAACAGCTCGTTTATCTTTTAAAATATGATAGTGTTTACGGGAAATGGGATAAAAGAATTGAACTTGACGGTAGTAATATTATTGTTGACGGTAAAAAAATAAAATTTTTTCAAGAAGAAGAGCCGGCTAAGTTGCCGTGGCGCGATTTGAAAATTGATATTGTTTTAGAATCAACCGGCGCCTTTGAAAGTTTTGAAAAGGCCAAGGTTCATCTGGATGCCGGCGCCAAAAGAGCAGTTATTTCCGCTCCGGCTAAAGACGAAGACAATGAATGGGGGAAAACGGTTTTGCCCGGAGTTAATAACGAGGATTTTACCAAATGCACTGTTTCGTCAAACGGCTCCTGCACTACCCAGTCGGCTTCATCAGTGATACAGATAATGAAAGAAACAGTCGGTGTCAAAAAAGCTTTTTTGGTTTCTTCTCACGGCTATACCGCTACTCAGAATCTGGTTGACGGGCCCACTAAAAGCAGGGATTTTAGAAGGGCAAGAGCGGCCGGGGTAAATATTGTTCCGACTTTTACCGGCGCGGCTCAAGCCGTGGCTCGGGCGGTGAAAGATTTGAATTTTGACGGTGTGGCTTTTCGGGTGCCGGTTTTGACCGGTTCAATATCGGCCATTACTTTTTTGACTGAAAGGTCGACTTCGGTCAAAGAGTTAAACGAGATTTTTAAAAAAGCGGCTGCTAGTCAGCGCTGGCAGGGGATTTTGAAAACAGTTGACGAGCCGATTGTTTCTACTGATATTATCGGCGATAAGCACGGCGCTATTGTTGATTTAAATCTGACTTCGGTGGTGGATGGCGATTTAGCCACGGTTTTTTCCTGGTATGACAACGAGGCCGGTTATACTGAAACTCTTTTAAAGCACGTTCTTGAGGTTGCGAAAATTCTTGCCTAATTCAGAAAAGGCGCAGGGTGTGGATAAAGGATTTGCCAGATTTTTTCAATTGGTTATAGTATATTTAACGATGAAAACTCTCGTATTTATTGTATTTATTTTTTTTGGGTTAATATTTTCTTTTTCTTTAGTTTTTGCCGTTTTTGCCCAGGAAACGGAAAGTCCCATGCCTACCCAAAGGCCGGGTTATAAAATTGCGCCTGAAATACGCCAGATTGAGAAAAAAGCCAAAGATCGGTTTGATGATTTAAAACAGAATGTCCGGCGCGTAGATCAGGAGAAGAAAGAAGAAAAACTTCAAAAAGTCAAAAACGAGCAAAAGAGAAAAATAGTTGAAAGGATTAGCCGGCAGCTGAATGAACTAAACGTCAGAATGATGAATCATTTTTCTCAGGCTTTGAACCGGCTGGAAAAAGTTTTGGCAAATATAAAAAGCAGAATTGACAAGGCCGAAGCCAATAAATGGGATGTTTCCGGAGTGAGGGCGATGATTGTATCAGCCGAAGAAGCGATTGCTTCAGCTAAAGCCGCTATTCAAACCCAAAAGGCTAAAACCTATACTCCTGAAATTACCGGCGACGAAGAAAGGCTAAAAATTGAAGTGGGCGAGGCCAGAAAGACCCTGCACAGCGATTTAGCCATCGTTAAAGAAAAAGTCCGGGCTGCTTATGAATTCGTTAAGGCCGTGGTTAAAGCTTTGGCCCAATCGCCGAGAATTGATCAATTAAATTCGCCTCAAAAAGATGAGTAAGAAGATACTTTTAGCAATCATTGTAATTATTGCGGCCATAGCCGGTTTTTGGTTGTGGAATTCAAATAAATCAGAGGAAGGTTTATTGGAGTTAACTCCCAGCGTTGAAGGCTTTCCCCAGCTTCCTGAAGTTTCCGAAGGCGACACCACTGGCCAGATTCAGGAAGATTTGAATAAAATCGATTTAGGAGATATTGATAAGCAAATTGATAAGCAGTTTGAAAATATAGACACGGATTTAAACGGCCTCTAAAATTAGGAAAAATTACAAAACGGCTCAAAAGGCCGTTTTGTAATTGATAATTATTTATGATAATTTAGAGCTATGAAGTCAAGGTTTATCATTGATCGACTTATTTCTTCAATTGAAAACTCGGATATTAATCAAATAGACAAACTTAAAATCATAAAAGTCCTTTTGGCCATTAAGATAAAACTCATTGAATTTTCAGATAAAGATATGGTTCGACAGGCTCACCATAATATTAAAGCGGTCAATAAAGTTCCGATTAAACGGGGCAATGGCCGTCCTGTTGAGCGGGATGATAGCTCATTTGAGCGGGGCCGCGATCATACTAGACCTTCGGAAAAGCATAATTTGATTATTCAATTCATAAAGAATAAAGGTGGCCGGGTTAATGCGGCCGAGCTTTCAAGTCTTGGTTTGGCGGGCCGTTCCTTGCGCCGGTATATTAAAGATCTTTGCCAAGAGAACAAAATGAAAATTGAGAAGTCAGGACGAAATTATTTTTATTTAGTGGCATGAGTGGTATGATATGAATATCAGAAAATGGATTTTTCTAATATTCATTTATGAAAGCTGATTTTAAACTCGGCTTGAAGCACTGGACTGGTACGGCTATAGTTGCCGTTCTGGCCGGTTTTGTTATTTTCGGTTTTTTAAAAGGCCAGGAAATTTTAAATGATTTTTTGAAGTCAGAACCGACAGATGCGAATTTGGAAAGGGGAGAGCTTTTGGTTTTAATTCCTTCTTTGGTTTTAACTCCGTCAGTCAAACCGCCGCCAGCGCCAAAGCAGTTAACGCCGCCACCGACATTAACGCCAAAACCGATTCTGACGCTATTATCGTCTCCGTTGCCCACACCTAAACCGACGCCTACGCCAATACCTATTTTAACGCCGACTCAGCCCTTAGCCCCAACTTTTTCGCCGACTCCGACTTCTTCCCCGACTCCTTTATACGAATCAACGCCTTCGCCAATGCCTTCGCAGACACCCTCACCTACACCTACACCAAGTCCAATCAGCCAATCCGGACAAGTAGTGATAAATGAAATCGCCTGGATGGGGACACTGGCCAATTCAGCCGACGAATGGATAGAATTATACAATTCTAATTCATCAAATATTGATATTTCTGGTTGGGTATTAAAATCAGCCAGCGATTCTAAGCCGGATATAATTTTTCCAAAAGGTTCTAATATTCCGGCTTTCGGCTATTTCCTTATTGAAAGAACCAATGATAATACGATTAAAGATATTCCGGCTGATTTGAAAATAGGTTTTGGTTCTGGGGCTGGCTCCGGCCTTAGTAATTCAGGCGAAATTCTGCATCTTTATGATGGCCAAGGTAATTTAAAAGACATTGTTGGCCATAAAGATGAAGCTGGCCAAGTTATTCCATGGTATTTTGGCCACAATACCTCGAAATCAACAATGGAAAGAATCAATTCGGCAAATCCTGGGAATGAATCTTCTAACTGGCAGACCAACAACGGAATAACTAAAAATGGGTTTGATGCGGAAGGCAACCCCATAAATGGCACTCCAAAGGCTAAAAACAGTATATAGGTTTTAATAGTGGGTTATCCACAGTTCGGCTCTTTACAAGGTTTACTTTGCTTTATAAAATGGGCTAAGTTGTGGATAAATACGGCATTTTATTAATTTTCACAACTTTAAATCAAATAGGTTGAAATTAGGAAATTAGATAGATCCGGTCAGGTCCTGGTCGAAAAATAAAGGGCCGCTTAGTCCGCTTAGTTAAAAACCGGATTAAAAAATAAAAGTTTATCAATTATCGATAATTGATAATCCGGTAAATTTAGTCGAAATATTTATCGGGTTATTGCAAAAAATTTAATTAGGGCATTTTTTATCCCGCTTAGCTTGGTTAGAAAATGTCTTTAGGTCGCAGAAAACAAAATGAGTATATCTAAACAAACAAAATCACGCTTTAGAAAAAGCGTGTCCATAATTACTTCGGCGGCAACGATTATTGTGCTTTCCGGAGTAGCTTTAGTCCCGTTTGGAGCTTCTGCTAATCACTCAACCGCTCACACCATTGAACAATTACTGGCGCAAATCGCCGGCTTACAAACCCAGTTGCAAGCTTTACAAGCCGGAACATCGGCCCCAAGTACTGCTTGCAGTTTTACTAGGAGTTTGTTCTTAGGTGTTTCTTCTGGTGATGACGTGAAGTGTTTGCAGATGTATCTAAATGGTGCCGGGCATCAGGTTTCAGCTTCAGGCGCCGGCTCTCCGGGCAATGAAACCATGAATTTTGGTTCCAGAACCAAGGCAGCCGTAGCTTTATGGCAAGCTGCCAACGGAGTAAGCCCAGCAGCTGGATACTTTGGTCCTCTTTCAAGAGCTAAATATTCGAGCATGGTTGCCGGAGGTCAGGTACCAACCACTCCGACAACGCCAACCACACCTGGTAATGTGGTTGCCAGTTTGGCTCTGTCCAACCCGTCAGCTCAAACCGTTATGCTAAACTCGTACGGAGTTCCTGTCATGACTGTGAGATTTACCGGTTCCGGAAAAGTCCAGGAAATGACTTTCAAAAGAACTGGTCCTGGCGATGTGAATGATTATGATAATCTTTACATCTATGAGGGCGCTCGGCGATTGGTTAGCGGAAGGACTCCTTCTTCAGCAACTGGAGAAATAACCTTTATCAGTCTTAATGCTGATGTAAGCGGAACAAAAGACTTGTCTTTGGTGGCTGATCATTCCGGTGTAGCCGGCAATGTTAACCGTTGGGAATTAACCATGGTGAAACTTGCTTCTGGCACGGTTAGCGGAACCCCGCTAAGCAGTAACAACTTCACTATTGGCGGTTCCAATGGCGGAACCATCAATGTTGACAAGACCGGTTCAGTCGGCAGTCCGAAAGTGGGCCAGAAAAAGGCCCAGGTTTCAGAATTCAAGATTACCGCCAACACCGAAGCGGCTTGGGTCCGACGGGTCCAGTTGCTTCAGGGTGGTACGGTTAAAAATGCTGATCTCGCTAACTTGATATTGGAAGTTAACGGTGTTCAAGTGGCCACCGGTACAATGACTTCAGACAGTTATGCCGTATTTGATTTCGGTTCTCCCGGCTACAAGATTGACAAAGGCGATAATAAAATCTTCAAGATGTACGCCGACTTGGCCGGGAAGAAAGATGAAACTGTTAAGTACTATGTTGAAGTCGCGTCTGACGTGACCGCAATTGGCGATCAATTTGGTTTTGGGATGAAGCCGACCATTGACACCAACTTTGACGATGCGTCCAATACCCACTCTCTGACTTTGCAGGGTGGTGTATTGACCATTGCCTTTAACGGTCCGAATGCCACTAACATTGGAACTAAAGTTTCCGACCAGGTCTTATACCGATTCTCAATGTCAGCAGCCAATGACATTGAGGTGAAAAAGCTTAGGCTCGGATTCTGTCACGATCCGGCTGGTGACGGTACTTTCGCGGACATCGCCGATGACCTTGACGATGTTACCGACGTCAAAGTCGTTGATGAGGATACCGGCCAGGTTGTGGCTGGTCCAAAAGACGCCACTGCGTTTACGGATGTAGAAGATAAATTGGATGGTTGTGAAGATGCTAAACAAGGCGCTTACAACACATTCACCGATACCTTTGATTTGAAAGCTGGTACAACCAGAAACTTTAAGGTTACCGCAGATATTGACACTGGAGCCAACACCACTAACACCGAGTTGGTCGCCACTGACGTAATCAATGTAATGCTTGATGGTTATGGCGAGTCTGATTTATCAGGAACTTCCGGTGATGTGGCGGTATTGAAGTACGCTGGTACCAACACCGCGGTTGACGACTCTGACATTGTTCCGAACACCGATTTAATCGGCAAGAACATGACTTTGCAGGCGTCAACTCTGACTTTGGGCTTGTCGGCTTCTCCAGCTGACGTAACTTATGTCAAAGGAACCCAGAATGTTAATACAGTAGGTATCACCCTTGCCGCATCCCTAGCTTCAGCCCTTAAAGTTACTGATATAACCCTGACTGGTTATGTGGATGACGACGGCACTGCGCCGTTTGCCAAAATCGGTTCAAACTCTGATTCCAGCTTAACCGTCAGCGGTTTGGTTTCGAAAGTTTCGCTGTATGACGGCGACAATGGATTATTGATTTCCGACACGGTTCAAACCAATAACCTTAACAACTCAACCGCCACGATTAAATTCGCCAATTTAAGTTGGATGATTGATGCTGGTAAGACTAAGAAGTTATTGGTTAAGACAAATCTATCGTCCAACCCGACCTCGGGTTCAAACGATTATTTCTCGTTTGACATTGACGCCACGACCGACGTGACGGCCCTTGATAATTCTAATCAGACTGTCAATGCCGGCAATGCCGATCCTAACGGCGCCACTAACCCGACCAACGTGGTTACGGTTTCTTCAGCCGGCACCTTGGCTTTGTCTCTGGCCTCGTCAAACCCGATTAAGAAAGCGGTTTACTGGGGTCAGAATGACGCTTTGTTCACGGTGTACCGAGTCCGGTCAACTGATGAGGCCTTCTTGATTGAAAGGTTGAACATTGTTACCGCAACCGGCTCAAGTGAGGCTGTGGCCAGCGCCACGAATAATATTGATCAGGTCAAGATGAAGTACAAAAACCAAGCTGGCCTTGCGCTTACCGCTGTTGGCGCGCTTGACTCAACCACTGGTTCTGTCTCGTTCGCTTTCGTCCTCGACGACCGGCCGTATGTACCCAAAGATTCAAGCACTGATATCGAGCTTTATGCCAATATCAGGCCAAAGGCCGGAAGAACCGGGACAGCTTTATCCACCCTTGGTTCAGAGGTTGAATTCTCGCTTGACTGGTCTAATGGTCAGGACGATGAGTTCAGGGCTGTCGGAGAAGGTTCAGGCACAGTCTTGACCAACGCCGATATTACTGATTCGCAAAAGAGTAAAGGCACTGATCAGAGGGTTTACCGTGCGTTTCCGGAATTCATCCAGGAAGCATTGACTGCTGGATCACCAGTAGGTACCAAAGACGTCTTGAAGTTTACTATCAAGGCCCACGGTTTGGCTGACTCAAGGATTCTATTTGACGATCGTCCGTCAGCAGCCATCCGGTTTGAAGTTCTTGCTTCTGGCGCGCAGTCGGCTACTGATATGACTGCCAGACTATATGACGCGCTTACTGGTGAACAGTATGCCAGCGCCACATTGTCAAATGGCCAGACATCCCTTGTTGGCGCGAGAGCTTCGATAACCTTTAGTGAATGGGATAAGGATGTTGAGATCGCTGGCGGCAGCCAAAAGACATTCAGAGTTCAGCTTGCCTTTACCGGCTTCACTGACAAGAACGATACTTTCCAGATTGTCTTGAGAGACACTGATGTGAATACAGTCTTCAGATATGTTGACGGTGCTAAGTCAAACGAAGGCAATATGGTTGAATTGTCCCAAGGCGTATCTGCAGGTTATTTCAGATTACTGCCAATGGAAGGTCCGATCTTTGTCCAGCCGTAATCTAGTTTTGAATCCAGCAACGCTAATCCTTGCGTAGCGCTTGATTGGAAAAACACAAAACGGGGTAATTACCCCGTTTTGTGTTTGAACTAAAAGACATTTTTTGTTATATTCTTTTTATGACAAAATCATTGATATTTTGGGTAATAATTTTAATAGCCGGCCTCGGTCTTATAATTTCGGCCAATTTTTTTCGCGACACTAATCCTTTAGGAAACTTACCTGTTTTAATCCAGACGCCTTCTCCGACTTTAGAGCCGGTAAATCAACCGACTCCAAAGCCGACTGCTAGTCCGAAATCGGTTGTAGCCGCCTGCCAGCTTAACGGAGAGATAAAATTTATAAAACAGAATCTTTATGAAACAAAAGACGCTAAAATAAGTTATCAAAATGTGGATGATCCGACCCGTCAGATTTTTTGGAAATTCGAGCCGAACGACGAAACATTAGCGGTCGGTCCGAATCTTTTTGAAGAGCTGCCCTTGCCAAGCGGCCAGCGGGAAATCGGTGTTGCCTTAAAAAATAACCCAACTTCAAAGTTTTATACTTTAACTGCGGCAATTACTTATGGAGCCAGAGATTCAAACGGCGATATAGAGGTACGAAACGCCGATTGTACTGGCAAGATAACCGTGGATATGTCGAAAATCTAGGATGTTTAAAAGTTAAAAGTTTAAAATGGATTCCTTATTCGCAAAAACCATATTTCTTTTTTCATTCCTTTTGGCTTCAATAACCGGCCCGGGCTATATTAAGATTGATCAGCATGATCTAAGTTTTAATTTCAAAACCGGCGAGATATTCCCGATTTACTATTATCTAAATACTCAAAATATCGGGCCTAAAAAAGCGCGGCTTGAAATTTCTTCCGATGTCTCATGGCTTCGGGTTTATCGGGAGAGCACTGATTATTCCTTTGTTGAGGAATTATCGCCTCAAGCAGCAATAAATTTTATTCTTGAAATTCATCCCGAGCGGCTTCCTGACGGAGTCAATAAAGCCGAGGCTTTAATCAAAGCTATAGATATTCCTTCGCTTGCTTACGGAGAGGTTACGCTTGATGAAAAAAAGATTTCTGTCGCGCTTAACAAAAATTTTGCCCTGACACTAAGTCCGACTTCGATTTCAGAGCCGGTACAAACTCCAAGTCTGTCTCCAATCACCAGCCCAACCGCAACCCTAGCATCATCAGTTTCTCCTGAGAAAACCCAAGCGGTTTTACCAATAACAAAATTAACTCCTTTCCCGGCAAGCGGCGGGCCAACTTTAACTCCGATGCCGACAGCTTATCCAAAAGAAACGCCGGCGCCTCAAAAACCAAATATATTTATTCAGTTTTTCCGTTCGCTGATCAAAAAGATTTTTTAGATTGACACTCTTTTATTATGAACAAAAAATTCCGGCCGATTATTTTTTTGGTTTTAATCGGTTTTTTCATTTACGCCTTCAACTTCGCGAATCCTTTGTTCTGGGACGACGACGAGTGGATAAAAGGCAATGTTTTCGTCCATGATTTTTCTTATCTAAAAGAGATTTTTACTCAAAATGTTGAAGCGGGTTTCGGATTGACGAGCAATTATTACCGGCCTTTGCTTCTTTTGAGTTTTGCCTTTAACTATGTTTTCGGCGCCGAAAATCCTTTCAGTTATCATCTTTTAAGTAACGGCCTCCATATTACTAATGGAATTTTAGTTTTTATTTTATTGAGCCGTTTTTTAAGTCAGCGCGCTTCTTTTATCGCTTCTGTTTTATTTTTGATTCATCCGGCCCAGACCGAAGCCGTGACTTACATTTCAGGTCGGGGTGACCCGATGTCAGTTTTTTTTATGCTTTTGGCCATCTGGCTTTTTATTAAATCTTTAAATATTGAAATATTTAAATCGCGATACATTTTTAAATTTTTGTCGTTGATTTCAGTAATACTCGCTATCCTATCCCGTGAAACTGCCATACTATTCCCCTTACTTTTGATGATTTTTTACATATCTTTTCTGTCGAAAGAAAAACTTATCCCAGTTCTTAAAAAATCTTTTATTGTTTCTCTCCCATTTTGGGCCGTTTCAATTTTTTATTTCATTTTACGGCTTACCGTTTTCAATTTTGAGAATACTCTTAACTTTTTCAGCCAGCCCACTCCTTACAGCGAAAATTTAAGCTTCCGGCTTTTTACTTTCGGGTCGGCTTTAGTTGAATATTTCAAAATTCTATTCGTTCCGGTCGGGCTTCATATGGAGCGTTCTTTGTTGGTTAATACTTCGTTTTTCCAGTGGCCAGTATACTTAGCCGCCATAATAGTTCTTGGTATTTTGTATTTAGTATTTCATTTTTATAAAAGAGAAAAAATCTGGTTTTTTTCCTGGTCTTGGTTTTTCGCGGCCCTAGCTCCGGTTTCGGGAATTATTCCGATAAACGCCATAATCTATGAACACTGGCTCTATCTGCCCATGATTGGTTTTGCCGCTTTAGCCGGATTTTATATTGATCGACTTTTTTCTTTTTTAAAATCTAAAAATTTAGTTGTTAGTTATAAGTTATTAGTTGTAAGTTTAATTATCTATTTTTCTTTTTTCGCCGTTCAGTCGATTCGTCGCAACATTATTTGGGGTAATCCAGTTAAATTTTACGAGGATATTTTAAAATATAGCCCTTCGAGTGTAAGAATTATGACTAATCTTGGTAATTTATATTCCGCAAGAGGGGATTTGGCCAGAGCCGAAGATTTGTTCAAAAGAGCGATTGAAAATCCTGAAAGCGGCATTTTTGCCCAGCCTCATTATAACTTGGGTAATCTTTTCCGCGATACCGGAAGGATTGACGAAGCCATTGAACAATATAAAAAAGCGATAGAAACTGATCCGAATTTTCCGTTTGCTTATCAGAATTTAGCCGTTTTGTTGATAAACAAAAAACAAGATCTTGTTTCGGGAATAGAAATACTTGAGAAGCTCAAAGAAGTTCAGCCCGGTAACCCAAGGGTTTATTATAATTTGGGGCTTTTGTATTTGGCGACCAATAATCCGGAGCTGGCGGTTCAAAATCTTGAATTAGGGTTTAACTTTGCCAAGGGACGTGATTCTGAAACCGAAAAAGCAATAGCCGAAGTTCTATCAAAAATTAAGTGATTTTTGTAAAATTTAGCCGTTTTTTAGACAGTTGATATCTATTTTACAATATAAATCCTGGGGCTTAAAATTAATTATAAAGAATGTCTAAATTCATTTTATCAATTCTAATTTTTAGCAGTTTTCTTTTTGTCTCTTCCTCCACCGCCCAAACCACCCCTCCTGGCTTTCAAGCCGTCATCAGACAACTCCAAGAACAGATTAAACTTCTTAATCAGCAGATCGCTGATCTTCAATCCCGTCTGAAGAAAACAGAAGAAGAGGTAGAAGTTGTAAAGACCGAACTAAAGTTTTCAAGATTTCTTAGAAAAGGTGAATCAAGCGATGAAGTTAAACAACTCCAGGAGTTTCTCAAACAATTCCCAGATATTTATCCGGAAGGTATAGTTACTGGTTTTTTCGGTTCTTTAACTGAAACCGCAGTCAAGCGCTTTCAGGAGAAACACGGCATTGAATCCATCGGCATAGTCGGCCCCAAGACAATTCAGAAGTTAAATGAATTTTCTGTAAACGCCATTCCGGCAATACCAGCTATTCCCGGAGTATCTCCGGCCATACCCGCCATACCTGCAAGTCTTTCTTTACCGCTTCAACCAGCTTCGGCATCACAACCCATAGTTATTCAAGCAATACCAGCAATTCCGGCCATACCAGCTATTCCCGGAGTATCTTCGGCTATCCCGGCTGTGCCTGCCACTCCGGCCCAACCCTCTAGTTCGACATCTACACTAACACCCACACCAAGTGTTTCAGTATCGCCGAGTCCAACCCCCACACCAACTCTTACGCCTGTTTCGTCAACATCTGCCTGTGTTGGTGGAGATGGGCGAGTGCCCGGGCTTCCAATTTGTCTGATGCCGGAAAATCTTGCAGGAACTGCATGGAATGAAGTTGATAATGCGACAGGAAAAGTTTTAAACGGGGCAGTTTGCAGCGTGGCTGTCTGCGGCCGGAACGGTGAATGGCGCACTTGGCCACCGAACAAACTTCTTGATGGCCGTTACTATTCAAACGGATATCCAGAAAATTCAACTTATATTCAAACACCTTTTAATTCGGCTTATCGGGGACAGTATTTCACGAATGGAGTCTGGCAGGTTTATGATGGCGGGATAGTCCAGCCAGGATCAAGCCAGATCATTTATCCTACTCCTACTCCAACACCGACTCCGACTCCGACTCCAGTTCCAGCACCAACGGCCACTCCCGCATCCCCCAACCAATTATTTGTCAGCGGTTCCTCTTCTACGTATATCGGAATATATTGGTCTGACAATTCCACAAACGAATCAGAATTTATAATTGAGCGTCGGTTTAATGCTGGTTCCTGGTCGCAAATCGGTTCAGTGGTCGGCAATACCACTAACAAAGCTACTACTCAAGTCAATACTACTTATACCGATAATAATCTTCTTGGCGCCGGAACATATGATTATCGGGTTAAGGCCTGTAACAGCCTTGGCTGTTCTACAGAATCAAACACTACTTCGCGGACAATCAATGCTGCAGCGCCGGCTGCACCATCAGGCCTTACCGTTTCAGTTGGTTCTACCTCTAATATGGTCAGCTGGACTGATAACTCAAATGATGAATGGGGCTTCCGGCTTAAACGGCGGGTTCAGGGCAGTATGAGTTGGTTTGGTCTTGCTTCTGTTTTTAATAACTCAACTGGCAATTCTGTTTCTTTCGCCGACTCCTACCAGCTTGTTCCTAATACAACCTACGAATACGTGGTTGTTTCATATAATACTTATGAATCAGCTGATTCAAATTTAGTCACTGTCAATTTCGTCGGCGCTTCCAGCATCGATGCCTCGCCTCCTTCTGCGCCAACCGGTCTTACAGCCACAGTGATTTCTTCCTCGCAAATCAATCTTTCTTGGAATGCTTCCACGGACAATGTCGGAGTGACCTTTTACCAAGTTTTTAGGAATAGTCTTTTTTGGTATCAGACATCAGGCCTTAATGCTCAAGATACGGGATTAAATCCCAATACTTCTTACAATTATTCTGTGAGAGCTTTGGATGCCGCTTTATACACCTCGTCTTTTAGTACTACAGTTTCGGCTACTACTTTTGCATCTACCCCCATTCTAACTCCAACTCCTAGCCCGGCACCGACTAGTTCGGTATCTTTCTCGCCTCCGGATTCTTATCAGATTTCTGCCATGGCTAATATTTTAAACGCTTTGAAATCGATCTTGCAGACATTGAATAATCTACTAAAATAATTCTTCTATTTGATTCACCATTTTTTCAACGGGGAATTTGAAGAGCACGGTTTGATGAGCCTGGATCCCAAATTCATCGCGCGTTCTTTCATTTTCAATTAGGTATTTTATCGCTTCAGCCAGTTTTTGAGGATTTTTTGGTTCAACCAGAATTCCGTTTTTTCCGTTTTCTATAATTTCCGGCATCGCACCGACCGAGGTGGCAATAATCGGCACTTTGGCGGCCATTGCTTCTAGAATTACCCAAGGAAAACCCTCTTTGACCGAAGGTAGGACGAAAATATCGAAAGCTTTCATGAATTTATGCGCTTTCGGAATTTGACAAAGCAGAATTACTTCTTTTTCTAATCCATAATTTTTAATTCTTGATTCTAAACTTTTTCTTAATTCTCCATCGCCGATGATTAAAAATTTTATTTTTTCAAGATTTAAGCCAAAATTGAATTTCAAGAACTTAACCATCTCTATCAGATATTCTAGCCCTTTAGTCGGATAAAAATTGGCGATGGTTCCGATAATAAAATCAGCCTTTGGCAGTTTTCGCCGGGCTTCGTCTCGGGACAAAAAATCTATTTTCAGGGCATCGATTCCGTTATATATCAGCTTCAGTTCTTTTTTCGGTTTTATTTTAAATTTAATTGCCTGTTCGTAGTCGCTTTTATTGTTAACTACGATTATATCTTTTAGCTTGGCCGTCATTTTTTCAGCCAGAATAAATATCTTTTTTTTCCACCATAGCCCTGGATCATTAAAAGACCAGCCACCGATGCGGTAGATTATTTTGAGATTTTTGAATCTCCTCGGCCGCAATAATTTTATTTTAAACCCGGCAATACTTCCCAAAAATCCGGCTTTGGAACTGTTAAGGTGCAAATAGTCAGGCCTGAATTTATTTATAAGATTCATTAATTCGATTATTCCGAGAACGTCGAAAAAAGGATTTATTTTTCTTCTCAAGAATTTTAAAATTCTAGTGTTTATTTTTTTTTCTTTCAGTGATTTAAAAAAAATACCTTTTTCTTCTTCGCCGGCAGCAACTAAAATTTCGTATTTTTCTTTATCCAGTCTAATGGTCAATTCATATAAAAATCTTTGGGCGCCACCAAATTCGGACTGTGTAATTACGAATAAAATCCTCTTTTTTGGGTTTTCACTTTGGCCTTTAATCTGATTGATTTCATCTGGCATTTATGCCAAGATAGTATAATAAAAAGTCTGGTAGTTCAAGAGAACTAAGATGAAAATATTACTATTTTCTACTGCTTATCTTCCTTTTATCGGTGGGGCAGAGCTGGCAATAAAAGAGATTACCGAACGGTTGCCGGGAATTGAATTTGATTTGATTACCGCTAAATTAAAAAGGGGATTGCCTGATTTTGAAAAAATCGGCAACGTGAATGTTTATAGAATCGGCGCCGGAAATAAAATTCTTGATAAGCCCCTTCTTGCGAACCTAGGATTTCTTAAAGCTTTAAATCTTTACAAAAAGAATAAATACGATTTAATTCATGGCATTATGGCGTCGCAGGGTTCGGCCGCTGCTTATCTTTTTAAATTTATTCATCCGAAAGTTCCTTTTGTCTTAACTTTGCAGGAAGGAGATTTAGGCGGAAATTCTCTCTTTGACAGGTTTTGGCAGAGAAGAGTAGTCAAAAAGGCTGACGCCATTACGGTAATCAGTAGTTATTTAGCTGATTTTGCGAAGAAACTTAACAAAAAAGCGCCAATTTTTGTCGTCCCGAATGGAGTAGACCTACAGAAATTTAAAATTAAAAATGAAAAGTTAAAAATTAATGAAAAGAAAATTATCATTACGGTTTCGCGGCTGGTTAAGAAAAATGGGATTGATATTTTAATAAAAGCAGTGAGAGAATTAAAAAATTTGGATTACGAATTATGGATAGCTGGCGACGGCAAAGAGAAAAAAAAATTAGAAAGTCTGGTTAATAAATTAGGATTAGAAAATAAGGTTAAATTTTTAGGCGGGATTCCCAACGAACAAATTCCCGAATATTTGGCGCGAGCCGATCTTTTTGTTCGGCCGTCACGCTCAGAAGGCCTTGGCAGCGCTTTTTTGGAGGCTATGGCTGTCGGTATTCCAATAATTGCCACTCCGGTCGGCGGCATTCCAGATTTTTTGAGACACGGGGAAACCGGACTTTTTTGCGAAACGGAAAACCCGGAAGATTTGTCGGAAAAAATTACTAAAATTTTAACCGATGAAAATTTAAAAACAAAAATAATAAAAAATTCTCTTGGGCTGGTAAGAAGGGGATACAGTTGGGATTTTATAGCCGCGGAGATGAAAGAAATATATGAAAAAACTGTCAGTCATAATTCCAGTCTATAACGAGAAAAACACAATAGAAGAAATTATAAGAAGAGTAGAATCGGTAAACATCGCAGACGTTGAAAAAGAGATAATTTTAATTGACGATTGTTCAGACGATGGAACGAGAGAAATCTTAAGAAGATACGAAAACAGGTATAAATTAATTTTATTGGATAGAAATCGCGGCAAGGGCAATGCCTTGAAGATTGGTCTTATGGAAGCAACTGGAGACCTGGTCATCATTCAGGACGCAGACCTTGAATACAGCCCCGATGATTATCCGAGACTGATTAAGCCGGTTTTAGGAGGAGATGCCGATTTTGTTTACGGTTCAAGATTTTTACGTAGCCATTTGACCATCAATAATAGGATTGTTTATAAAAGAGGATATTTGTTCAGCCAATTTCTAAATTTGTTTTCAAATGTTTTAAGCGGGCTTCGGCTTTCCGACGTTTACACCTGCTATAAAGTTTTTTCAAAAGAAGCCGCAGAAAAAATAGGTCCTCATTTGGTGTCAGAAAGATTCGGCGTAGAGATTGAAATAGCCGCTTATTCGGCTAAATCAGGGTTAAAAATAATTGAAGTTCCGATTTCTTATAAAGGAAGAACGTATGAAGAAGGGAAAAAGATAAACTGGAAAGACGGTTTGGCCGCGATTTGGCACATTGTGAGATTTAATATATTTACAAAAATATGACCAAAATTACCATTGCCGCTGGTTCTTTCTGGCCGGAGATCGGCGGGCCATCAAGCTACTTAAAGGCAATATTGCCTAAATTAAAAGACGGCGGTTTTGAGGTTGATTTAGTGGTTCGTTCAAAAAAAAGCAGATACTTGGAAGACGCCGCTTTGGATTATCGGATTCACCGGCTTAAAGACTGGCCCGGAAAACCGGTAAATTATCTTCGTTATTTTTTAAAATTGCTGAAAGTCGCAAAGTCGAGCGATATTATTTATTCTCAAGGCCCGGTAAGCTCTGGTTATCCGAGTTATTTAGCTAATAAATTTCTAAAAAAGAAGTTTATCGTTAAAATAACCGGCGACTATGCCTGGGAAAATTACTCTTTGAAAAACGAGATTATTGATGTTTTGGAGTTTCAAAATAAAAAGATTTTCGGTAAATTCAACGCTTTAAGAAAAATTCAGAAGAAAGTTTGCCAGGCAGCCGATAAAATTGTCGTTCCTTCAAAATTTTTGGCTAAAGTGGCCGGGTACTGGGGCGTAAAAGATGAAAATATAGAAGTCATTTATAATGGAATTGATTTTAAGCCTTTGGCTCTAGGAAAGGAAAAAGCAAGGAAAGAAATCGGTATTTCCGGCAACATAATTTTGTCAGTTGGCCGGCTGGTTCCATGGAAAGGATTTAAGATGCTGATAAAAATAATGCCCGAATTGATCAAAGAATATAATTTTGTGAGATTAGTGATAGTCGGCGACGGCCCTGAAATGGAGGTTCTGGAAACGATAAAAAACAATCTCGGCCTTCATAATAAGGTCTATTTGGTTGGCGCTAAGTCCCAGGAAGAGCTGAAAACCTATCTGGCCGCGGCTGATATGTTCGTTTTGAATACGGCCTACGAAGGTTTTTCTCATCAGATTCTTGAAGCTATGGCTGCGGGAGTGCCGTTAATCACTACCAACTCTGGCGGAAATCCCGAACTCATAAAGCAGGGTGAAAATGGCTTTATGGTTAAGTATAACGACGAACTGAATTTAACCGAAGCGATTAGGGGAGTTTTTAATTACCAAGACATCAGAGAAAAGTTTATTGAAGAAGGCAAAAAGACGGCCCGAAAATTTACAGTTGGAAAAATGGCCGAGGAAACTTTAAATCTTTTCAATTCTTTACTATGAAATTACTGATGATTTCCGGAGATAGAAGTTTGGTCCAAGGAAAGAAAGGGGCTTTTTATAATACCTTGGAAGAATTTCATAAATACTGGACCAGAATTGATATCATTATGCCAAGGGCTCGGGGTCCTGTCTCTCCTTACCCCCATAGTGCTCAATTGCTATTTGCGCGCTATGGGGGACCCCCAGTCGAGTCACCCCTCGCCCTTTTTGGTAATGTTTTTATACATTGTTCGCCTTGGCCCTTGATTTTTCAATCGTGGTGGATTTTGAAGAAAGGCCAAGAAATTTACAAGGAGCAGAAATTTGATTTGATTACTGTTCACGAGTACCCGCCGTTTTATAACGGCATCGGCGCTAAAATGCTTTGGAATAGAATCAGAGTTCCTTATGTTTTAGAAATTTTTCATAT
>JBBTQD010000029.1:0-13531 GCA_038065855.1 Patescibacteria group bacterium | reverse complement strand
TAGGACATTTGCTTTTCAAGCAAAGAATACGGGTTCAAATCCCGTTGGCGCTGTTGATAACTAATCTCTCTAATTTTTCAATAAATCCATAGCAGTCTATTCACTCGTCGGTTTAAGCGCTCTTTGGATGCTTTTCGCCGGCCGAAGACAGTAAGAGTATTTTTTTAAAAATCTCCGGGTGGTTCTCGGCGATTTGGGCGAGAATTTTTCTGTCCAATTCAATATTGGTTTTTTTCAGGTCGTTGATGAATCGGCTGTAATTCATTCCGTTTTTCGAATCCATCCTGACTGCGGCATTAATTTTTATCTGCCAGAGCCGGCGCATATTTCTTTTCTTCTGCTTTCGGCCGATAAAGGCGTTTTTCCAGGCGTGGTAGATTGCTTCTTTGGCCGCCCGGTATTTGTTTTTTCTTGACCATTTAAAACCTTTGGCTGCTTTAAGCAGTTTTTTTCTTCTTTTATTGGCAATGGTTCCGCGCTTTACTCTGGTCATTATTTTTAAACTTTTAAATATTTGATAATTCTAAATCGGCAATAACTGCCTTAATGCTTTTTTGTCTGATCTGGTAATTAAAGATTCTTTCCTTTTACGCCTGGTATTTTTGCCAGAATCTTTGGCGTTAAAATGATTAAGCCGCGTTTGGCGGCGAAGCATCTTCCCTTTACCGGTGATTTTGATACGCTTTAAGAGCGCTTTTTTTGGTCTGAATCCTTTTGACATAGTAAGGGTCATTTCTTTTTTATTATTATTCCCAGTCTTCGGCCCTGGGATTTAATATCGCTTTCCGGCTCGAATGGCTCTTTGACGAATTCCATGAACTTTCTTATTTTCTGTCTTGCCAGATCTTTCATGGCTATCTGCCTTCCTTTCAATTGAAGTTCAATCTGAACCTTATCGTTTTTTTTCAAAAATTCGTCTATTTTCTTGGCTTTAACTTCCAAATCGTGGTCGCCGGTCATAAGGCCCACCCTCATTATTTTGAATTCGGTTTTGGCTCCTTTTGTTTTTTTCTTTTCAGCTTTCTCTTTTTCGTAAAGCCACTTGCCGAAATCCATAATTTTTGCGATCGGCGGATTCTCCCGGGGGGCGATTTCAACCAGGCTAAGGCCTTTGTCTTGGGCGATCTTTATGGCTTCTTGGGTATTTAAAACACCCAGTTTTTGTCCATCTTCGCCAATTACCAAAACCTGGGGCGTTCTGATTTGATAATTTGACCGCGGCCGTCGGAAAGTAATCAATATTTTAAGTTTATCATAAAGTCTAAAAAAATAAAAGGAGTTTGTTTTATAGTTTTATTTTTGCTTTTATTTTGATTTGTGCTATAATAAAAAAGGAGGTAAGTGATGAAAAAGTATAGAGCCATGTTTTTGGCAGGTGATGCAAATGTCGGCTCCAAGGACTTCTATACGCCTGAAGATTTTAAGGAAGCCACCATCATTTTGGAATTGATGGATAGAAGGGAGGTTCTTGAGGAAGAATACGGTTGCCATGTTTCATTGCGGGTGTATCCTGTAGAAGAATTTCCTCCGGTTGTTAAGGAGATTGAATCCAGCCGCCATTGGTGGAATTTGGCGGTGCGTCGGATTAGTTCTTTTTTCAGTTTGTGAGGCCGCCGAGTTTCACCTTGAAACTCGGCGGCCGTTCTGTTTTTATGATATATTAATTGAATCGATCTATGGTTTACGCCGAAAACAGACAAGCTTTCTACGATTACGAAATTTTGGAAAAATACGAGGCCGGAATGGTTTTGGAAGGCTACGAAGTTAAGGCGGTTAAAAGCGGCAAGTTGTCGGTTAGGGGTTCTTACGTAAAAGTTTTAGGCGGGGAAATATTTTTAATCGGCGCGGTAATTTCTCCTTATCAGCCCAAAAACACACCTAAAGATTACGACCCCCAGAGGACCAGAAAGCTTCTTTTAAATAAAAAAGAAATCACCGGATTAACCGGGAAATCAGAAGAAAAAGGCTTGACAATCGTGCCTTTGAGGGCTTATGATAAGAAAGGCAGAGTCAAGCTTGAAATCGGCTTGGCCAAAGCCAGAAAGAAATACGATAAGAGAACTTCTATAAGAAAAAAGGAAGAACAAAGAAAGATAGAGCGAGTTTTAAAACAGTATTGAATTTAATTAACAAAAATAAAAAATTTGAATACGGGGGTGCGAGTTTCGACGGAATCATCTGAAGTTAAACGGTAGGTTGTGAGTGGCCGCTACCACATTAAAAAATCGGCTAATCAAATAGGTGCAAATTATTCACCTAACTACGCTTACGCCTAAAAACCGTAAACGCGTTCTATCTGCAAGGTTCTCGGTAGCAGAATAGAGCGTCATACACCGAGAGAAAACACAGAAGTTTATACCTAGTGAATTTCTGTAGCACCTTTTACTTTCTTTAGGCACCCGAGGATTTTGTCGGTTTCTCACTTCGGGTTTGATTTAAACCGATTTAAACCTGCTAAACGTTTTTCTAAAGCGATTCCCGGACGGGGGTTCAATCTCCCCACCTCCACTGCTTCGCTAAAGCTACGCAGTACAAGCGAGGTCAGATACACCAGAAGCAAAGCGCCATTTGAATTAGTTTGGTATTGTGCCTTCAAAGATAAAAAGAAAGCTTTGGGTTTTGAAAAATATTTAAAACAAGGTTCTGGTTTTGCTTTTGCAAGAAAAAGATTAATTTGACTTGTAGGCAATCCCCCCCACCTCTCTTTGATTTTTTCTTATATTTTTAGTATTGTAATTTCGGTTTTTCAACCATTTAGTTCATTTTAGTAGAAGGGAGTGACTCTATGTCGTATGAAAAAGAACAGGAAAGAATTCGTCAGCTCGCGCTTCTCTGCCTCGAGACCAGGGAGCTCACCGATGAAGAACTCGATCAAGTAATTGCCTCGAGCAAAGATATCTGGATTTACCTCAGTTATCGCCAAAATTTTGTTTATTCCGGCGCAGAAAGGGTAAAGCGCTACCGTCTTCGCCGGGCTGAACTCAATAAGCTACCGACCCAGAAATTGGAACAAATGGGCGACGAAATCAACCAAGAAAGGTCAGCCATTTTGGCGGCTGATTTCGACGACGACCTGCCCGATTCTTTCTTTGAGGCGCCACCCATCAATTCAGACGAACACATCGTCCATGAACTTCTTGAAGAAAGGCGAAAAAGGGCTACAGTCAAAAAGTAATCCCCGTCCCCACGCACATTGATCAACACCTCGCACACCGCAGAGAAGCCTCGTGCTTCATCTGGAGTGCGAGGCGTTCTTTTATTTATTAAACAATCCAATCTGTAAATCGTAGAGCTTTCTGTAAATTCCACCTGCTTTAGTCATTAGTTCCTCATGTCTTCCCATTTCGACAATTCGGCTTTTTTCCAAAACAATAATTTTATCTGCTTTTCTGACAGTGCTTAAACGGTGAGCAATAATGAGGGTAGTTTTATCTTTCATTAACTTAGCCAAAGCATCTTGAATATAGGATTCCGACTTCGCATCAAGAGCCGAAGTCGGTTCATCTAAAATCAAGATTTTAGGGTTCCTCAAAAATGCTCGAGCCAAAGCAATTCTTTGCCTCTGGCCGGTTGAAAGTTTAATTCCTCTTTCACCGACAATCTGGTCATACTTTTTAGAAAAAGTATTAATGAAATGGTCAGCGTGAGCCATTTTAGCTGCCCAGACTATTTGTTCGTCGGTCGCCTCAAAACTTCCATATTTAACATTGTTTTTTACGGTATCATTGAAAAGAGTAATATCTTGAGGCACAATCGCGACTTTGCTTCTCAAAAACTTTAAATCCATTTTTTGATTATCTATTCCGTCAACGAAAACTTTCCCTTTATTAGGCAGATAATACAAAGAAATTAAATCAATAAGAGTTGTTTTACCTACTCCTGACTCCCCCACAAGAGCTATAACTTCTCCGGCTTCGGCTTTAAAACTTACATCGTCCAAAATCATTCTTTTCTTTTTATCGGCATAGCTGAAACTTACATTTTTGAATTCAACATCGCCTCTGATATCATCAACTTTTATTATCTTGATTGGCTTATAGTTTTCCGGTTTTTGCTTGAGAAGTTCTTCGACTTTTTGAAGATTTATAAAACCATTCTGTATCCATTGCCAGTTTCTGCCTAATTGAACAAATGGTCCAAAGAACATTACGCTATAGCCATTGAACATGATTAACTGACCGATAGTCATTTGACCGCGTCTGATAAAATTAAAAGAGATTAAATAAATGGCTAACTGGGTGAAAATGATTATTATCCTTTGAGACAAGGTCAAACTTTGCCAGATTTCGATGTATTTAGCCCACGACTTTGCGGCCTGGTCTATAAAGTTCTTTTTTAATTTCTTTTTTTCATATTCTTCGGCAGTGGCTTGTTTTACTGATTGGATGTTTGTTACCGCATCATAAGAGTTGCCGTAAGCTTTGTTGTAGAATTCGCGCATCTTCTTCTGCAGAGGAACAACCTTTGGAGCTGTTATTATCAAAAATAATCCGTAGATTAAAACTGAACCGACGATGATTGAAGCAAGAAGAGTATCGATGCTAAAAATCAAGATTGAGGAAAATATAACTTCGAGAAATTGCGGCCCGATGCTGATAACGACTCTATTTAGAATGACTTCCAAGGCACTTGATCCGCGGTTAATCCTATCAGAAATCGCGCCGATTTTATGTTTTTTATGAAAAGAGACTGGCAGTTCCAAAATTTTAGAACTATTTTTAACCATATATTCAGCTTCAACCAGTGCGTACATTTTTTCATTCTTCAAATCCAACTGCCAGGTTGATAGTTCCTGAATAATTCTTACTGTGAAAAAAGATATTACGAAAAAGTACAAAGCGCCGATTTCGTAATTTCTGAATCTAAAAATCTCATCAGTAAGTATCGAATCTATAATTTTCCCGCCAAGAAAAGGAACAACTGCGCCTAGCGCAGCTCCAATCACTCCCAGAGTAGAAATTGCTACTATCTCATTTTTATGACCTCCCAAGTAGCTGAAAACAATTTTGAATCCTTGTTTAAGCCCTATTTTTGATTCAGTAGGCATTCCTATATTTTACTGAAAAAACAATAAATTTCCTAATTCTACATTTATCGGATTCCTCACCAAATAATGATAAATCTCTTCTATCAGAGTTTTCCCCTCCTGCGCTAAAGCTTCGGAAGGACACGGCAGTTGTCCCTAGAGGCTCCACAAAATTAATTATCAAAACGAAAACCGCTGAAGCGCGAGGCAGTCAGCGGTAAAAGGTGACTAAGGTTCAGATATATCTACTATGTTCAATGAGAAAGGCGAACACTCCTTTCGCGAAAATCAATCTCAAGCCGGCAATCTCGAAGGAGCTGGGTCCCAACTTGCCATCTGCCATGTCGAGGCATTGAGCCAGGAATGATAAAAATATTTACGCGGCGCTGTTCACCAAGCCATTCAATTGTCCCTCCAGATTTCAAGAATCTTTTTTGAGAACCGTCCGCCAGTGCAACTATTTGAGTATCTGATTCAATCATTAATTGCGCTTGACGAGCATGCTCTTCAAAAATGATGAATTCGCGGTTGAAACCGGTATCAATAAGCGCAACTACTGAATCTTCCAATCTCTCTAGTTGTACTGGGATGACCGGTTGTCCGCGCTCATCAATCCAACCTTCCATTGTTCGATTAGACATAGGTAGGAACTCCTACCTGGGCGTGGAAACGACGGGCTCCCGGGAACTTCTTTTTGGCAAGGTCAAAAGTTTCGAGGTCCGTCTTGCCAAGTACGTACTCGCCTGTATCCACATTGATAACAATGAAGAAACCATGGTATTTTTCTTCAAGTCCTTCTTCTTTGACAAGGCGGTCATAGATCGTTTGGCCTTTCTCAGCAATCTCTCGAAGCATCTCAGGGTCAATCTTGCTTTTGAACTCAGGCATAGTATCCTCCCTCTGACTATTTATTATCAAACAATCATTTTCGCGTCAAGTTTGAAAAACTTCATTTTTAACAAAATATTTGTACAACTCTTCAACCAGAGTTTTCTCCTCCTGCGCCAAGGCTTCGGAGGATACAGCAGTTGTCCCTAGACGTTCCATAGAAACAAAAACAGCCCCCCGGGGGGCTGTTTTTGTTTTAGTGAGTGAAATCTTATTTCATTTCTTCCAGTTTCACTTTCGTCTTCGTCGTTTCATTCCCGTTTCTCAAGAGGGTCAACTCCACTTCGTCGCCGATTTTGTATTCTTGGATCAAGTCAGCCAGCTCGTCTTTTTCGCCGAGCTTCTTAGCGTTGACCTCAATTATCAGGTCGTTTTCTTTTACTCCGGCTTTGTCAGCCGGGCTGTCTTTGACTACGGCGTGGGAGTTGGGCAGATGATCGCTTATCACTAAAGCGCCCGAATCCGCACTCAGTTCGTATTGCTCTTTCAATTTTTTATTAAGCATTACATAGCGGAGGCCCAGATACGGCCTTTCAATCCGTCCGTATTTCAAAATGTCTTCAATGTCTTTTTTGGCCCAGTTGATGGGCAAGGCAAAGCCGATGTTTTGGGCGCCGAAGATTATAGCCGTGTTTATGCCAATGACCTCGCCTTCGGTATTAATGAGCGGTCCGCCGGAATTGCCTTGATTAATAGCCACATCAGTTTGAATCACGCCCCGCAAAACTTCGGTTTCTTCGCCTTGGTCCAAAGAGGCGGCGATCCGCCGCGACAGGCCCGAAATGATTCCTTTGGAAACCGAATTGGTGAAAAGACCGAGAGCTGTGCCGATGGCGATGGCGGTCTGGCCGATTTCAACTTTGGATGAGTCGCCGAGCTTGGCTTCAGGCAGGGAAGCGATTTTTATTTTCAAAATGGCGATGTCGTTTAACGGGTCGCTTGATAAAACTTTTGTTTCGCATTCTTTGTCATTTGCTAAAATAGAATATTGGGCTTCGCGGTCGTGAACCACGTGCTTGTTAGTCAAAATGAGGCTGTAATCTTTGTTTGAGTGAACGACGAATCCGGAGCCGCCGCCGATTTGGACTGATTGCTCTTGGACCTTTTCATTTCTTTCAAGCCCCGGGAACTGAAAAGGACCAAAAGGGGAGAGGCTCATTCTTTTGGTTTTGGCTAGATGTTTGGAGATTATAACGCTTACTACCGAGGGCGAAACTTTTTTAACCGCATCGATGATTGTTTTTTCTTCGTTTAACATTATTTTATTTTAGCCAGTATTTAGTATATTGTAAATATAATAAAACAACAAATTCAAGATTTTCTTAAAAAAGAATATCCCGGCGTTGATTTTGACGTCTTGCATCCACCTGAAGGCTTTGGCGATTATTCTACCAACCTTGTTTTTATGCTGGCTAAAGAAAAAAAAGAGAATCCTGGAAAGACCGCTTCGGCCATTATTGAAAACCTGAAAAAAGAATTCAAAGACGAATTCGAAAAAATTGAAATCGCCAAAAACGGGTTCGTGAATTTTTATTTGGCGAAAGATTTTTTATTAAATAAGCTTGAAGAGTTTTTGAGCGACAAAATTGAATTTCCCAAAATTAAAAAGCAGAAAATCAATCTTGAATTTATCTCCGCCAATCCCACCGGGCCTTTTACTTTGGGCAACGCCCGGTCAGCCGCTTATGGCGACGCTTTGGCGAACATTCTTGAAAAAGTCGGCCACAAAGTTATCCGTGAATATTACATTAATGATATTGGGAATCAGGTTGAACTTTTGGCTGAATCGGTAAAAAGACGGCTCCAGCAAGTAGAGGGTGAGAATGTTGATTTTCCGGAAGAATTCTATCAGGGCGGCTACATAATTGATTTAGCTAAGGAAGCGAAAGAAAAAAAAATTCCGCAAGAGCGTCTGAAAGAATTTGCCGTGGAAAAAAATTTAGTCGAGATTAAAAATTCACTGGCTCAATTTGGCGTAAAATTTGATGTTTGGTTTAAAGAGTCAGGCTTAAAAGAATCTGACGAAATAGAGTCAATTTTAACTCATCTTGAACATTCTGGTTTGACTTACAAAAAAGAAGGGGCGCTGTGGTTTAAAGGAACTGAATTCGGGCTGGATAAAGATGTGGTTTTAGTGAAATCAAACGGCCAGGGCACTTATCTTTTGTCTGATTTTGCTTATGCCAAGAATAAGATATCTCGAAATTTTGATGTTTCTATATATCTTCTTGGTGCCGACCACCACGACGATGTCAAACGTCTCAAGGCCGGCATTAAGGCCCTTGGCCTTCCGGAAGAAAAATTCGTAGTTCTGCTTCATCAACTGGTGGCTTTAAAAAAGGGAGATGAGGTTTTGCGAATGGCCAAGAGAAAAGGGATTTATGTGACTCTTGATGATTTACTTTCGCAGATCCCGAAAGATGTCGCCCGTTATTTCTTTCTGGAAAAGTCTTTGGATACTCATTTGGAGTTTGATTTAGAATTGGCCAAGGAGCAGTCATCAAAAAATCCGGTCTATTATATCCAATACGCTTTTGCCAGGATAAACAGCGTGTTTGAGAAATCTCGAGATCTCAATACACCAAAATATAATCTTGAACACCTGAAAGAAAAAGAAGAACTTGATTTAATCCGCCATCTTATTCGCTTTCCGGAAGTCGTCTCCGGCATTAGCCAGAATTATCAAGTCCATCACTTGACCCAATACGTTTTTGAATTAGCTGGCCGGTTCCACAAATTTTACGAAACCCAAAGAATTATTTTGGAAGACGAAAAACTAACCCAAGCCCGGCTTTCCTTGGCTAAAGCGGTTCAGAAGATTTTAAAAGAATCTCTTAGTTTGATGGGTATCAGTGCTCCGGAGAGGATGTAAATCATGGCCAGCATAAAATCATTCGAAGAAATGTCTTGTTTATTAGAAGCTTAGCTCCTAGACTGGGGCTTATTATTTAAATTTAACGCCACCCCGAATTTTTATAGGGGCAGATGGCGTCCGATATTGTAAGCCGCTGACGCTATAGAATACCCCCGGCTTATTCTGGTTGTTGTATTCGGTCTTGATCCAACCATCAGTTTGGGCTGCTTTCACTAGCCTCACCTCATCAATATGTCCATCAAAGTAACGAGCGCTAAAGCCATTCGGATCTCTTCCGATATTCCAAGTTAAATTCATAGTGCGGGCAGTATTAGTGTTACTATCAGAATAAGTTTTTAGGCTACCATTCCGGTCACCAAGATAAAGATTGGCAGTATTACCATTTAGTACCGCAACGAAGTAATACCACTGATCGAGAGCAACGAATAAACCAGTTGCTGTATCGCCCTCATTATTATCCCAATTAAAAGTCAGTGGTTTATCAGTAGCGCCGCCAACCAATATGCCACGGGAAAAACCATTAGCGTTATCATCGCCTTCAAATATTCCGTCGTATGACGCTCTTGATCTTAACTTAACCCAAGCCTGCATGGTAACCGTATTCGTAGAATCACTGCCTCCGGTTACAGAACCCGTTAGATAATCAGCGGTAACATCGGAATTATCAAACTCAACGGCTTTACCCAAATATCCATCAACCCAATCTGATGTAAAATCGCCGATTGAGTCCATATCATTATTATTTCCAGTTGAATCGCAAACTTCTTTAGTACCTCTACACGTCTTTGTGGGATCATTTTTCATGTGCCAAACGCCTGTGTAATTTGAATTCCAGGTACCGCTTACATTTTGATTCGTCGCCCCCGATGAAGGCCCACCGTAGTACATATATAGTGTTGTATCCGCCGATACGCTCAATGTCGGCACTTCCACCCAAGCCCAGAGTTCTCCGGAAGAAGAAGCATATTTTTCAATCTCATGATCAAGCTTGGTCGTTCCGTTAGAGGAGGTAAAAACAAAATCTCCCCCTCCGCCGGTTATACCGGCTGAAGAAGATGCGACTTTGCCGCCAAAAGAGGTGTGTTTAAGGTCAGATGTTGATAAATAAACCAACATCGGGAAATTAGATAAATCAGATGTCCCGGAAACCCTGCTCTTATCTACCGTGACTGCTCTTCTATAATCCCAAGGAGTAGCGCCATTTTGATACCAACCAGGAGTTGTGTCTGTGCTTGCTGTTGTGCCAATTTTTAAACCCGCCGCCGTCCTTATCTGAACCTGTGTTCCGCTTAGGGTTGCAAATGTACTAGGCTTATTCTGGTTGGTATATTCGGTTTTTATCCAGGCAGCTGGACGTGCAGTGTTAGAAATCTTTATCTCATCTAATATACCGTTAAGGTATTGCGAGGTGAGCCATCCGGTTATGGTAGGGCCGCCGATTGAAAACACGCTCGTATTAGGAGCACCAACACCATCTAGATTCTTTGTGTCTCTTATATCTCCATTAATATAATAACGAATGCTAGTGCCGTCATATGTAGCAACCACATGTTGCCACTTATTGAGAGTCGGTGTCGAGCTATTGCCCCGATTAGCCCAATTACAACTATCGGTACTTAAAAGTCCCCATTGAGTGTAAAGGAACAGGGTAAATGCTCCACAGCTATCGCTTGCATCTTGTTTTCGAAATATGGGTATCTCATTGCCGTTGCCATCTTCGCGAGGATAGACCCACAATGAAACCGTTACCGCATTGCTTACATCCAAGCTATCTGAGTCTGCTCCCTCAAGGTAATCATTAGTTCCATCAAAATTTAAACTGCCTGCGATTTTACCCGAAAGCTGATCACCCACGACTTGGCTTCCATTGGAATCAACGTCATTATTATTACTTGTGGAGTCGCACATTTCTTTTGTTCCAGCACATGTCCTAGTAGGATCTTCGCTCATGTGCCATACACCAACAAAATTACTATCCCATACTCCCGTCGGGTTCTGATTCGTCGCTCCAGATGACGGCCCGCCATAATACATATACAATGTAGTATCAGCTGATACGCTTAGCGTCGGCACCTCAACCCAGGCCCAGAGTTCTCCGGATGATGAAGCGTATTTCTCTATCTCGTGGTCGAGCTTGGTCGTACCATCAGATGAGGTGAAAACAAAGTCTCCTCCTCCGCCGGTTACTCCGGCCGAGGAAGATGCGACTTTGCCGCCAAAGGTGGTGTGCTTTATATCAGGATTGGTAATGTTTATTAAAACCGGGAAATTAGAGAGTCCTGATGAGCTGGCTACTTTCGTGAAATCAATATCAATTTGCCTTCTATATGACCAGCTCGAACTATACCATGGATCAAGCAATCCGTATCCGCCGTTTGTGCCAAGAGCTTCGATCCAAAACTCCCCGTCTTTGCCGGGCGGATATGTAATTTCTGATTTAAAGTAAGCGGTGTGGCCGGCAGGAATTTCAAATTGCGTTCCCCCTTTCACCGTAAAATCTTCGGGGATAGGCTTTCTTTTTGTTAAGGCCTTAGCTAGTTTTGTTGAGTTTAACTGCAGACCCTCTCTTTGAATTTGCATGTCCTGCCACTCCCCCAGCTGACGGACTTTTACATTTTTGATATCGCTTTGATCTTTTGAGAAATAGGCCAGAAGAACAACTTTTTCAGCCATATTGCTTGTGTTTGTTACAGAATAATACACATCTGACCCGGCAAATGAGTTGTATGTTTTCTTATCGGTTTTTATAATAATACTCTCGTTTGAGTTGTCATCAGTATATGGGAATTCAATTGTTTGCCCGTCTATTTCTATTCCCGGAACACGAAGGCCGATATATTCTTCTTCTTCCTGAATATTTGGATTCTTGGATAAGTAGTATATTAAACCGGCGGCACCGGCGGCAATAATCGCCACTACGCATCCGACTACTACTATTTTTTTATTATTAATTTTTTTCATAAATCATTAAATTGTCGGTTCAGGGATTGGGGTTGGGGTTGGATTTTCGCTGGTTTGTGGCGTTACTTCGGGAGTAGCTTGGGGAGTAGCTTGCGGTGTTGGGCTTTCGGTTATCTCTGGTGTGGGCGTTAAGGTTGGTTCTGTCCCGATTTGCCCTGCGTCAGAAGACGAAGCTGGCAAATCGAGGATGCTCGATTCAACAACCGGGCTTTGCTCGGGTTGAATCGGCAGAGTGGGCATAGATGATGGGCTCGGCGTACTTGCCGGAATCGCGTTTTGGTTAAGAAGGGCCTTCAACTGGTCTTTGGTGATGCAGACCTCTTCAATGCACAACTCTTTTGTCGTAAGCTTATCAGTAATCAGTTCTGCTATTTTCAATAATCCCTTCTCAAACACTATGCCAAGTAAATTTTTGAACTTTTCTGTTACAATCCTGAAGATAAATTCATGATTGAAAATATTCCCAAATGCGCCGGGATCATTCTTGAAAGAAGCAGAACTTGAAGCCGTATCAGCCAAGGCCTCATCAATACTAGGCATCCAATAAGTAAGGTTCACTAGCATGAGGGGTTTGCCGATTTTAACTGGCCCGCTTTCAAAAGAAGTGGAGCTCGAGGATGTAGATGTAAATGAACCGGAAGCCAAGTATGTGAATGATCCGGAAGCCAAGCCATCGAATGATTCGAGGGCCATACCAATCACTATCCCAGCCTTAGTCGCTTTCATGGCAATACCGGGAATAGAGCTGGTAGTAAGTCTGTCGCCTGGCTCTATGGGTCCATTTTCAAGAGAAACTTTGATTGGAACACGGCCAGCTAAAGCTACGGCAACATTCTGAACTGATCTAGAATCTTTACTTCCGGAACCCTTCAAAAGTAATCCCGGCTTTTTAGACATTACACCTATTACCGTGTTACTGGCCGACGCTTTTCTAACGAACTCGCTTTCAAAGACGAAAGTTCCACTGGCTATGTTTTTCTGCTGATAATCCAGACCGACAACGTCTCCAGCTTCAATTGTAGCGTCTAATGTCGGAAAGTTTTCACCCACGTCTCCAATGTCTACTGACGCGTTTGATGAATATATTGTGCCGGCAGTCCTGGTTGCGTCTCCGCAATCTGTGGTAGATGTTTCGCCGTCATCTACGCAGAGAGTACCGGTAATCCATGCGCCGCCTTTGCCAAAGAATCTGGAAACACTAGCGATCGTATCAAATCTATGGGGTCCGACTAATAAAGTGTTGGAGACAGATGCTATGCCATAAGCTTCAAATCCTAGGGATTTTGTAGACAAAGCCGATATTTTTGTTTCGGAATCCAATGTATTAATCCGGAAGCTTGCGGATGCATTAGTGGCCCTGTCAGGATGAGTAATCATAAAAGCAGAAGTTGAGGAAATATTCATGATAAATCCGCCCTCATCGCTGAATTTAGATAATACTGTTTCTCCCGAACTTTGGAGGATAAATAATCCTGCAGTCTGCGAAGGTCCGGCTGTTACAGTCAAGCCCGAGCTGGAAGCTGAAGCCGTAGTATCTACTATAAATATATCTTGTTTAGTGCCTCCAGCGTCAGTTACTACAAAAGCTCTGGTACTGCCATTGGAAACTCTGACAAAAGAATCAAACTGCGAAGTTGCGTTGACTTCTAAATCGCCGGAAATAAGAAGGTCATTGGTAGTGGTTATAAAATTAGTATAGCCAGTTGTGTCAGTCCCGAATCTTGAGTACGCCACTGAAGCAAACCCTCCGACTTGTAAGGTATTCCCGGTCAGAAGGTAAG
>JBBTQD010000028.1:0-37218 GCA_038065855.1 Patescibacteria group bacterium | reverse complement strand
GTCCCCCCACCAGGAGTCGAACCTGGACTAATAGCTTAAGAGGCTACTACTCTACCGATTAAGTTATGGGGGGCTTCCCAAATACCCCCGGCAGGATTTGAACCTGCAGTCCCCTCCTTAGAAGGGAGGTGCTTTATCCAGTTAAGCTACGGGGGCTTACTTCTGCTGTAGTACCCGAACTGTAAATAATTTCGCGCCTGTGGAAATTTGCACACCTTACTTCACATTTGCTTATTTCTGCAAGAACTGACTGCCACGAATAATGCCCTGACAACATATTGGACACAGTCTTGAATTTAACAGCTGGATCAATGTGATCAAAATCAAGAACTCTTGGGTCGTTTTCTCCACAGTCAGCACATTTCTTTTTTGACAGAAAATCCAAAAGACTTTTTCGAATTTTAATTCGATGCCTTTTCTGCACTTTATATAAATCCTCCCTATTTTTATATGGCATAATGAAAGGATTATTTAACATTATTCTAACCCTTCTTAAAAACTCTATCAAGAATTGAAAATAAATAAAATTTTTGATAGAATCTTACTGTTTGTACGGGCTGTGGTGTAACGGTAGCACGAGACGTTTGGGACGTTTTAGCCCCGGTTCGAATCCGGGCAGCCCGATTAGTAAATAAAGCGGGTATAGTATAGCAGCAGTACGGAACCCTTCCAAGGTTCAAGGACGGGTGCAAATCCCGTTACCCGCTCTTAACTAAAATCGCCCTCAAGACTCGGGCGATTTTAGTTAACTTTGAATTCAAAACTACTTACTTCACTGCTTCCTTCAAGACTTTGCCAGCAGTGAACTTTGGCTTTTTCGAGGCCGCAATGTGGATCCTTTCTCCGGTCTTGGGATTGATTCCTTCTCTGGCTTTCCGGTCAGCGACTTTAAATATGCCGAAACCGGTGATATTCACTTTTTCGCCTTTCCTCAAATAGCCGGTAATTTGTTCAACAAAAGCATCGAGAAAATCAGCCGCCTGCTTTTTGGTTACTCCCAACTTTTCAGCCAAACTTTGAACTAACTGATTCTTTTTAATAGGCATAAATTTTTAGATACAAATTAGATTTTAAATCGACCCAAGAAATTTACTTTATCTTGCAAATTCTATCGCCCTTGTTTCTCTAATGACATTAACTTTGATTTCGCCGGGATAATTCATCTCGCCTTCAATTTTTTTGGCGATGTCCCGGGCCAACTTTATTGCTCCCAAATCATCAATTTTAGTCGGCGTAACAAACACTCTTAATTCTCTTCCGGCCTGGACAGCGTAAGATTTTTCAACTCCTTCAAATGAAGAAGCAATTCTCTCTAAATCCTCAAGCCGCTTGAGATAGAATTCAACCGTTTCGCGCCTAGCGCCGGGCCTGGCCGCGGAAATCGCATCAGCCGCCTGGACAATTCTTGACTCCAGAGAAGAATAGGGATAATCCTCGTGGTGGGCTTCCATGGCCGCAATGACTTTGCGGTCCACTCCGAACTTCTCCAAAATCCGGCGGCCGATCTCAACATGAGTCCCCTGAACCTCATGATCCACGGCTTTACCGATATCATGAAGCAAAGCTCCGGTTTTAGCAACAGCCACGTCAGCCTTAAGCTCATAAGCCAGCATTCCGGCGATATGAGCCATCTCAATGGAATGCTGAAGAACGTTCTGACTAAAGCTGGTCCGGAAAGCCAAGCGGCCAAGAAGATAAATTAATTTCGGATCCAGGGGCCCTACGCCGGTTTCGAAAGCAGCGTTCTCACCGGCTTCTTTTATCTTTTTTTCAAGCTCGCCCCTGGCCAGCTCGGCCATTTCTTCAATTCTGGCCGGATGAATCCGGCCGTCGGCGATCAATTTTTCAATGGTTAATTTAGCTATCTGGCGCCTAATCGGATCGAAACCGGAAATAACCAAAGCCTCCGGCGTTTCGTCAATTATTATATCAACTCCGGTAAGCCGTTCAATGGTTTTAATATTCCGGCCTTCTTTGCCGATGATTTTGCCTTTTATCTCATCCGAAGGCAAGGGAACAACCGTAGTAGTGGCATCAGATATCTGGGAGTGGGCGTATCTTTGGATAACTGAAATTAAAATCTCCTTGGCTTTCTTATCAATCAGTTCATTACCTTCACTGCCGAGTTTTTTTATCTTCTGATAAATCTCATCTCTGGATTCGTCTTCTACCTGTTTCAAAAGAAGAGTTCTGGCTTCTTCCTTTTTTATATCACTAATCCGTTCAAGCTCTTTAATCTTCAATTCTATCTTAGCCGAGAGAGCTGTTTTCAGATCAGATATTTCTTTCTCCCTATTTTTTACATTTTCAGAATCAGAAGAAAGTTGTTTTTTGTCTTCTTCCAGCTCTTTTTCTTTTTTTGAAAGGATATTTTCAATCTTAAGAAACTGCTCCTGCCTCAACTTTTCGTCTTTTTTGGCATCGTCAAGAATCTTTAAAGCCTGGTCCTTGGCTTTTAAAATTACTTCCTGGGCCTTGAACTCCGCATTTTGAGTTTTTCTTTTAACTAAAAAATACCTTAGAAGATAACCAATCGTTCCTCCGAAAATCAACGCCAAAACCGCCATTAACAATGGACTTGTTTCTAAAACCATATTGAATTAAGTTCATAAGATAAAGAGTTTCGGCTCGGTTTAAAGAGCCGAAACTTCCTATTAAATGGACTTGGAATTTAAAATTCAACTGACCTTTTTAAGATTAACAAAAATACCCTGATGTGTCAAAATATATCTTAATGAAGCAGATTATCCTTTTGATACTTGACGGCTGGGGCTGGTCAAAAGAAAAAAGCGGCAATGCCGTCTTAGCCGCTGATACTCCGAATATGGACTACTTGAAAAAAAATTATCCTTTTTTTCTTCTTCAGGCTTCTGGCCCGGCTGTCGGGCTCCCGCCTTTAAAAGAGGGAAATTCTGAGGTCGGGCATCTGACCATCGGAGCCGGCCGAATCATTCTCCAACATCTCACAGTTATAAACGAAAGCATCAGAAATAGATCATTTTTTAGAAATGAAATCTTTGTCCGGCTTTTAGAACACACCAAAAAAAATAAATCAAAGCTCCACTTAATCGGACTTTTGACTTCCGGAACGGTCCACGCTTCTTCAGAACATCTTATTTCAATAATCAAATATCTGAGACAGGAATTATCAAATACGGTTTTAATCCATTTATTTTCTGACGGCAAAGATTCGGGTAAAAAAGAATCTTTGAATTTAATCGCTAGAATTGAAAGAGAGATCGCCGGATCAGAAATTAAAATTGCTTCTCTGGTCGGCCGGGACTTTGCCATGGACCGGGGAAACAACTGGAAAATGACCCAGAGAGCTTACAATCTTTTGGCTTTCGGCCTTGGGGAAAAAACCGGAGATTTAAAAAAGACCCTTGAAAATTACCACTCTCAAGGAATTACTGACGAACTGATTCCGCCCATACTGATAAATCAGACCGAACCAATGGGACTTATTGATTCCGTTGTTGTCTCTAACGACGGAATCCTTTTTTTCAATTTTCGGGAAGACAGCATCCAGCAATTAGCCCGGGCTTTAAGCAATCCGGATTTCGATTTTTTTGAAACGAGAAAATTCAAGAATTTATTCCTGGCCGCGATGACCGATTATGGGAATGGAATCAAAATAAAACCGATCTTCAAAAGAGAAGAAATAAAAAATACGCTCGGAGAAGTCCTGGAGCAAAACGGTTTTAACCAGCTCCGCATCGCCGAAACAAGCAAATACGCCCATCTGACTTACTTTTTCAATGGCCTTAGAGAAAAAAAATTCCAAAACGAAACCGATTTTATAATTCCTTCGTCTGAAAATTTTCTTCAAAATCCAGAAATGAAAGCAGCCCAAATAGCTCAAAAAATAATTGAAGAAACTGAAAAAAGCAATTATCAATTCATTGCCGCCAACTTTGCCAATCCCGATATTTTAAGTCATAGCGGCAATTACGAAGCAACAATTAAAGGCATCGAGGCGGTTGATCAGGCAATCGGCATAATTTACAGAGCCAACCAAAATAAAGAAACAGTGATTCTGGTGACGGGAGATCATGGGAACGCCGAAAATCTGATTTATCTCGGCACGGGCGAAAAAGAATCGCGTCATAATCCCAATCCGGTTCCTTTTTTAGTGGTGGGGGAAAAATTCAAAAAAGAAAAAGTTAGTAGCGAGCTCATCTACGAAGAATCAGAAATAAAAGGGATCCTTCAGGACATCGCCCCCACTATTTTGAATCTGATGGATATTAGAAAGGCTGAGGAGATGACCGGAATCAGCCTGATTTAGTTTTGAATCGCTTCTTTTTCCAAAAAAGACAGGACTTTCTGATTCAATAAAATCTGCTCTATCTGACCGGCGAGTTTTTGCAGATCAACATTCTTTTGAACTTCGTTAGGAGTTGAAAAATTCTGAAAAAATTGGCTCATCCTTAATTTTATTTCTTCGGAGTCGATTTTTATACCTTCTATTCCGGAAATTTTTTTAACAATCAAAGTTTTTTTAACCAGCAGCTCCGCTTTAGGCCTCCATTCATTTCTAAGCTCATCTTGAGTTTTATTGATTTTGGCCAAAAAAAGGCCAAGCTCCATGCCATCCCGATGCAAATCTGCGTCAAGATTAAGAATCATCTGGTCTAGTTGCTGACCAATCAAACTGGGCGGGGCTTCAATTTTCGTCGTTTCAGTAATTTTATCCAAAACAAAAGCCTGAATCCGCTGACTTTCTTTTATCTCTTTCTCTTCTTTCAAACCCTCGCCGACGCTCTCTTTCAATTGTTTTAAATCTCTAAACTGGCCCAAGCTTTTAGCAAACTCGTCAGTAAGCTCTGGCAAGGTTCCATTTTGCTTTTTTGAATTCCTTATAAATTCTATGGTCTTATCAATTTCTTCTTCGGAAATAAAAACTTCATTTTTCTTGACTCGGATATTTTTATAGCCGGCCAATTCAAACTCCGGAAAAACCGTAAGCGAAACTGAATATGTCATCTGGACCGGCGAATTTTCTTTAACTTCAAATTTGCCGGCGTCAATTAGATCTATTTTTTCTTTTATCAAAATGTCGCCAAAGCTCTGCTTAAAGGCAAAATTAAAAGCCGTATTTAAAACTTCTTCTTTGTCCAGTTTGTCTTTGGTTATTTCCAACGGCGCCTTGCCTGGCCTAAAACCTTTAATTTTAAGATTATTGGCTAGATGCTTCCTGGCTTCATTAAGATAATAGTCCAAATCTTTTTGATCCAGAGTAACGATGAGATCTGCTTGATAAGATCTAATTTTATTGATTTGATATTTCATCGGGAACCGGCTGGATCAATTCGGCTTCTTCGGCTTTCATTTCTTCTTTGGGGGAACGAACATCTATTTTCCAGCCGGTAAGCTTAGCCGCCAATCTTACATTCTGCCCCCTTTTGCCTATGGCCAAAGAAAATTGGTCTTCGGCTACTTCAACCAAAATATGTTTTTTCTTCTGGTCCAGAATCTTTGAATCAACCACTTTGGCCGGAGACATGGCATTGGAAATAAACTTAGCCGGATCATCGTTCCATTCAATAATGTCTATTTTCTCGCCGGAGAGCTCGTTAATCACCGTCTGAACTCTTATTCCTTTTTGGCCGATCAGAGAACCGATCGGATCAACGCGGGATTCTTTTGACCAGACCGCTATTTTGGATCGACTGCCGGCTTCCCGGCCTACTCCTTTGATTGAAACCGAACCGGCTGAAATTTCAGGGACTTCCAATTCAAAAAGTTTTTCCAAAAGCTTTGGGTGGGAACGCGATAAAACAATCATCGGCCCTCTTGACGTTTCTTCAATTGCCAGAATCAAAACTTTAAGCCTCCGGCCAATTAAATAGTTATCAAGATGACTTTGCTCAAAAGGCAAAAGAACGCCAAGGGCCCTGCCGATATCAAAATAAACAATCTTTCCCTCTCTCCTCTGGATTACTCCGCTGACCAGAGAACCGACCATTTTCTTATACTCCTCGGCAATCGACTCTCTTTCAGCTTCACGGAGGCGCTGAATAACCACTTGTTTGGCTGTCTGGGCGGCAATTCTTCCGAAATCGCTCTTTCCCTCCAAGGCTAGAATTAATTCATCCCCCGGTTTTAAGCCTGAATCTATTTTTTTAGCTTCTTCAAAAAGAATGTGCTTCTCGGAATTAAACTTTATCTTAACTTCTCCTTCTTCCGGTTTGAAGCCGCTTTCTTCATCGAAAGCAAAAGCTCTTCCTCTTAAAACAGATGAATCTTCGCCGGGCTCTTTTTTCAAGACAAGGCCAGTGATGCAACCCTCATCATCCACTCCTTCAACCACGTACTTAACTTGCCAAACCGAAATCTGACCGCTTGACGGATCCAATTTTGCCTTGATTATCTGACCTTTCTTGCCATAATCTTTTTTGTAAGCCGAGGCAATTGCCGCATCTATCGTATCCATTATTTTCTGTTCGTTGATTCCTTTTTCTTCGGCAATCTGCTTTATGGCTGATATGAATTGTTTTATGTCTAGGAGCATATTTAAAAAATCAAGCCCGTTTAATAACGGACTAATTAGAATTTATCGAGATCATTACTAATTATATCGAAGCAGCGAATTCAGTCAAGGGGATAAGATTTACCCCCTTGAAGTTAAGTCTTTTTATTTGGTAAAATAAGATGAATATGACCAATACTCAAAAAGAATGGAAATTGGAATTAAAATTTGAAAAAGGGTTCGAAAGCCTTTCAAATCTTAAAAATAGGATACTAAAGACAACTACCACCGAAATGCTTGAATTGTTATCTGGCGGAGCCATTTCTAGCGGGGCATCCGATATCCACTTTGAACCGGAGGAAAAAAGTATTAGGCTAAGATTCAGGATAGACGGCATCTTAGAAGACATAATGAACCTTAACAAAAACGACTATCCGACCATTCTAAACAGAATCAAGTTAATGGCCGGGCTTAAAATCAATATCCACAATTCCCCTCAAGACGGCAGATTTACCATCAAAAAAGAGAACAGCGATAGCGATATTGAAGCAAGAACTTCAGTCTTGCCCGGAGCTTATGGTGAAAGCGTTGTTATACGGCTCTTGGATCCGCAAACCCTGAAAAAAAATATGGAAGAGCTGGGAATGAGAAATGAACTTCTTGAAGAAATCAAAAAACAACTTAAAAAAACGACTGGCTCCATTTTAAACACCGGCCCGACCGGATCAGGCAAAACAACCACCCTCTACGCCTTTGTCAATTTCGTTAATAAACCAGGCATTAAAATAGTAACCATTGAAGACCCCATAGAATACCACATTGGAGGAATATCCCAAACCCAGGTTGAACCTGATAAGGGATATTCCTTCGCAAACGGTTTAAGATCAATTATCAGACAGGATCCGGATGTAATTTTAGTCGGCGAGATAAGAGATTCTGAAACGGCCGAAATAGTAATGCATTCGGCTTTAACCGGCCATCTGGTATTTTCCACTTTGCATACCAATGACGCCGCCGGAGCTATTCCAAGATTGATTGACATGGGCGCCAGCCCTCAAGCCATCGCTCCAGCGATAAACCTGGCTATAGCCCAGAGATTAGTAAGAAAATTGTGCCAAGAATGCAAAAAGAAAATCAAGGCCTCACCCGAAGAGATAAAAAAAATAAAAGAGGTTCTCGGAAAAATCATTCAAACAAATGAATCTAATGAAATTGAAATTTCTAAAAAAGAGGGATGCGAAAAATGCAATTTTATAGGCTACAAAGGCAGAATCGGGGTTTTTGAAGGATTCCGAGTTGACGACGAGCTTGAAAAATTAATCCTTAAATCGCCGGCCGTAAGTGAGATTAAAGACTTACTAAGAAAAAAAGGGATGATAACTATGCTTCAAGACAGCTATTTGAAAATTCTGGATGGGATAACCGATTTTGATGAGGTAGGAAGAATTCTTGGAGAATAACAGAATATCGAAATCCCTCAAGGGACGCAGGCAAAATCCTCGATTTTGGAAAATACGAGGTTAGAATAGATTCCAGGAATAGCCCAGAAAGAGAAAAACTCCTCCAAGCTATCCGTAGATAAATTATTCCGGAAATTAGCCAGTGGTTTTAATCAAAGGCCAATTGCCTGCGTCCCTTGAGGGATTTGATAAAAAAAATACCAAAATTATGTTCTTAAATTAAAATACCCGTATTCGGGATTATAGATACATTATATATTGATAAATTAGAAATGTCAAGTCAAGATAATAAGTTCTGGAATAGTCCTGCAAAGACTGTTGGTTACCTGTTGATAAAATAGGGCTAATAAGACTAATTAATCCAATAAGCCAAGTATGCAAAAATCAAAAAATTTAATAGAAGTCCAGCCAGAAGATCAACTGTTTGATCAAACCCTAAGGCCCGGAACTTTCAAGGAATTCGTCGGCCAGAAAAAAATAAAAGAAAACTTGAAAGTGATGATCGGAGCGGCCAGAGAAAGAAAAGAACCCTTAGAGCACATATTGCTTTATGGGCCTTCGGGACTTGGCAAAACTACTCTGGCTCATATAATCGCCAAAGAATACGCTTCCAGCATTAAAATCACTTCCGGCGCGGCTCTGGAGAAAACCGGCGACATCGCCGCCATTCTGACTAATCTTCAGGACGGCGACACTTTTTTCATCGACGAGGTCCACCGCTTGAATAAAATGATCGAGGAAATCCTCTACCCGGCAATGGAGAATTTTAAACTGGACATCGTCATCGGAAAAGGAGCTTCAGCCAAAACAATCCAAATAAACCTTCCTCGCTTCACCTTGGTCGCCGCCACCACCAGGATCGCCCTTCTCTCTTCTCCTTTCAGATCAAGATTCGGAGTGAATTACCGGCTTGATTTTTACAATCAGGAGAATATTGAAGAAATAATTGAAAGATCGGCAAAAATTTTAAACATCGATCTGGAAAAAGAAGCAAAAATAGTCTTGGCTAAAGCCAGCCGCTACACTCCGAGAATCGCCAATAAGCTTCTTAAAAGATCAAGAGACCTTGCCCAAGTCAAGGGGATAAAAACAATTAGTCCGGAAATAGTCAAAGAAACCTTAGGGATGCTCGATATTGATGAATTAGGCCTTGAATCGACTGATCGAAAAATCCTCCAGTTAATAATAAACAATTTCAACGGCGGGCCGGTCGGAATAAAAACCATTGCCGCTTCATTGGCTGAAGAAGAAGAAACGATTGAAGACGTTTTTGAACCCTATCTTATGCAAATCGGTTTTTTAACCAGAACATCCAAGGGCCGAATTGCCACAAAGCTTGCCTTTGAACATCTTGGAATAAGGGGAAAAAGAAGTTTAAATATTTAAATATTTTTGTATGAATGAGTTTTTGACTAGCCTGCCCTTGATCATATTTGTTATTTTTCTCATAAGCTACTCTATCAATGCTTTGTTTGTTGTTTATCACCTTCTTAAATTCGGCTTAGATTACAAAACTAAAGTTTTAGCCATCATTTTTTCTTCCGGCTTGGCTTTATTAATATTCATTAATTACCAATTATTCTCTAAAATTCAATGGACCGAATTCATCTATGAATATCTTTCCCTCCCAAAAATCTTATGAAAAAGTGGAGCTTTTTTTAAGAAGGCATTGGCTTATCTTATTTTTCATTTATCTTGGGTTTGGAATTTTAACTTTACTGGGATTATCGGGATTTTATTTAGCTAGTAAATTTTTCATTCTTAAGGGAAATAATCTTAATCTGGCTGTATTCCTCTTAAGCTTTTATTTTTTGTTCATCTGGTATTTTCTTTTCAAGACATTAACCGATTTCTATCTCGATACTTGGATAGTGACTGACCACAGAATTTTAGATATTCATCAGTTGGGATTATTTAAAAGAAACATATCTGAATTACGTCTTTCAAAAATTCAGGATGTCACCGTTGAAATTAAAGGTATTTTGTCGACATTTTTAAATTACGGGACAGTAATGATCCAGACGGCCGGAGAGATTCCGGAATTTACCTTTGAACAAGTCCCCAGGCCTCAACAGGTAAAAGATAAAATTCTTCAATTGTACGACCAATTCATCAAGCAGCATCCAGGCGATGAAGAAATACACGAATTATGAGCGGGCATTCGAAATGGAGTCAGATCAAACACAAAAAAGAACTGACCGACAAAAAACGCGGCCAGATTTTTTCTAAACTGGCGAAAATGATCACCGTCGCCGCCAAGGACGGAGACAATCCGGAAACCAATTCCAAGCTTAAAACAGCGATTGAAAAAGCCAAGGAATTTAATCTGCCGAATGAAAACATTGAAAGAGCGGCTAAAAAAGCCGACGGAAGAAACAAAATTCAATTGGAGACTATGCTTATTGAGGCGATCGGTCCGCTAAATACAATTATTTTAGTAGAGGCCATCAGCGATAATAAAAACAGAACTATTGCCGAAATAAAAAACATCTTTTCGGAAAATAACTTTAAAATGGTCCCGCCGGGAAGCCTTATTTGGCAATTCGAACAAAAAGGCCGGGAATTCATTCCTAAATCCCCCATTGAAACTGACAACGAAATGAAAATAAAACTAAAAACGCTTTTCGAAAAACTCGATGAACACGACGACGTTGAAGAAATTTATTCAAATACAAATATATGATCATTCTTGGAATTGATCCCGGTTCCTCTCTAATCGGTTACGGCGCGATTAAAAAAGAGGCTGGAAAATTAACCTGCCTTGGCTACGGAGCGATTAAAATAAAAACTGAAGAAAACCAATTGCGGCTTTTAGAAGCCAGAAAATCAATGAAAAAAGTTTTGGCCGAATTCAAGCCCGATCTCGTGGTTTTGGAAAAATTATTTTTTTTTAAAAACAGAAAGACGGTGATTCAAGTTTCAGAAACAAAAGGAGTAATAATCTTAACCGTGGCTGAAAAAAACATACCCATAACGGAAATAGCCCCCCTTGAACTGAAAAGAGCCATAACCGGCTATGGCCGGGCATCTAAGGGGAACATTCAAAAAATAGTAAAATTAATCTTAAACTTAAAAGAAGAACCAAAGCCCGATGATGCTGCCGACGCTTTGGCTCTGGCGATTTTAGGAAGCGGGGCTTGACCCCCACGCTCACGCATGAGCGTGGGGGCTTGACAGACTTTTTTGCCCGACTAAAATAGGGGAATTATTAGGTCGAGGAAAGAAAATAAAACTATTAGACCTATGAGTCCAATAGGGCCAATTGGACCAATAGGACTTAAAATGGAAAAAGATTCATTAAAATATCTTCTTCAGGATGATGAAGAAAAGACCAAAGAAGAAGAAAAAGAAGAAAAAGAAGAAGAGGAAGAAGAAGAGGAGGAGGAGGCATAAAAATAAACCCCGCTTTTAAAAGCGGGGTTTATTTTATTGCTTTAAAAAATCTTCTCGGTCCAACTTGAATAATATCTCCTTCTCTTAGTTCGTAATTCCACTGGTCTTTTACTTTTATTACTTCTTTGTTTATACGCACAGCACCTTGTTCAAGCAACTGCTTAGCTTCTGAACGGGATTTAGCCAAACCGGATTTAACCATAAAATCGAGAAGCATCTTGCCGCTGCCGGAAAATTCCCGGATTTCAGTCGGTTCTTCTTTCTTAGAAAAAACTTTTTCAAATTCTTTGGCTGATTTTTCGGCTATTTCCCTCCCGTGGTAAATTTTTGTTATTTCATTAGCCAGTTCGCGCTTGACGGCCAAGATACTGTCTGATTTCAAATCACTAATCTTTTCAATTGGAACTTCAGTGCATAATTCAAAACAGGTGAAAACAACTTCGTCCGGAAGAGCCATTATTTTAGAATACATATCCTGCGGAGAATCCAAAAATGAAATGTAATTCCCTTCGCTTTTGCTCATCAACTTCTTGCCGGTTAAAGGATTTTCTAAAAGCTTTGTTGTAATTACGAATTTTTCTTTATTTAGGATTTTTTCCATCAATGTTCTGCCAAGCAACATATTGAATGTCTGATCGGTGCCACCGATTTCTCCGTCGATATTCATTGCAACCGAATCATATCCTTGAAGCAAAGGATAAATAAACTCGTGAAGAGCTATTGATTCTTCCTCCTTAATCCTTCTTTGAAACATCTCCCGATGAAGAAGCTGTTGAACCGACGCTCTTGAAGCAATCTTCACAAATTCTTTAAGTGAAATTTTATCAAGCCATTTGCTATTTTGCTTGAATTCAACTTTTCTTAAATCCAGGATTTTACCGATCTGCTGTTTATAGGTCTTAGAATTCTCTGACACTTCTCTTTCCGTCAATGGCTTTCTTGTTTCGTCCTTGCCCGTAGGATCGCCGATCCTACCGGTAAAATCGCCAATTACTATTATTATCCTATGTCCTAATTCTTGAAATTTTTTTAAAACCAGAAAATTTGTTGCATGGCCTAAATGTAAGCCGGGAGCAGTCGGGTCCACTCCAATATAAATAGAAAGCTGTTTCCCGCTTCTAAGCTGCCCTCCTAAAAAATCTCTATGGGGATAGATATTGTCTATATATCGAGTTGATTCAAAAAGTTCTTGAATTTTGGCTTCGTCTATTGTAATTTTCATTGGTTATATAATAGACAGAATACAAGAAAAATGCCAAAATATCAAAACATGAAAAGGGGAAAGAAGGTTCGATCGCTAAATTTATTTAAAGTATCGGCGATAATACTGCTCTGGCTGATAGTTCTTGGAATCATCGGATTCTTGACGGCCTTTGCTTATTTCGCCCCCCAGATCCCTGATCCTCAAAGCATTATTACCAGGCGCGTCAACGAGGCCACAAAAATATTTGACCGCGAAGGCAAGACAGTTCTTTTCAGCATTCACGGCGACGAAAAAAGAACAATTGTCTCTCTTGAAGAAATGTCGGATTATCTGAAGAGGGCCGTGATTGCCGCCGAAGACGCAAATTTTTACGACCACCACGGCCTGGATATTAAAGGAGTAGCCAGGGCGGTTTCTATCAACTTGAGAGAGCGAGAGTTTTCTCAAGGCGGCTCCACCATAACCCAGCAATTAGTTAAAAACTCTCTGCTTAGCCGGGAAAAAACTTTCTCGAGAAAATTTAAAGAGGTGATTCTATCTTTACAGATTGAACAAAAATTTGAAAAAGACAAAATACTTTGGATGTATTTAAATCAGGTTCCTTTCGGCTCCAATATTTTTGGGATAGAAGAAGCCAGCCAGAATTATTTCGGGAAGACAACAAAAGAACTTTCTCTAAATGAATCAGTTATTCTAGCCAGTATGCTCAAAGCACCAAGCTACTTTTCTCCTTACGGCTCTCATAAAGACGAACTATTGGGTAGAAAAAATGCTCTTCTGGAAAAGATGCTTGAATTAAAATTAATAAATGAAGAAGAACTTAAAATCGCCCTAGACGAAGAAATAAAACTAGCTTCACCGGTTCCGGGCGGTATCCTTGCTCCCCATTTTGTAATAATGGTCAGAGAATATTTGATTGAAAAATACGGGGAAGATACAGTGCAAAACGGGGGGCTTAAGGTTTATACAACTCTGGATTGGGGAATGCAGCAAAAAGCCGAAGAAATTATCCATAAATACGCCGACAGAAATGAAAAACTTTTTAAAGCTGGCAATGCAGCTCTGGTTGCCCTTAATCCAAGGAATGGCGAAATTCTGGCCCTAGTTGGTTCAAGAAACTATTTTAACATTGAAAAAGAAGGCAATTTTAATGTCATCACCGCTTTCCGACAGCCTGGTTCAGCTTTTAAACCAATAGTCTATTCAGTCGCGCTGGATAAAAATTTCACAGATAAAACAATTTTGTTTGACGTAAAAACTGAATTTAACCCTTACTGCCCTCCTGACGCCAGCCAAGAAAAAGACCAGTACGGCTTAGGGTGTTATCACCCCCAGAATTCGGATGAAAAATTCAGGGGCCCAGTGACATTAAGACAAGCCCTGGGCAGTTCCCTGAATATTCCTTCGGTTAAAATTTTGTATCTGGCCGGCATCGGCGATTCAATTAAAAGAGCTGAAGAACTCGGCATAAAATTTTTAGGCGACACCGGGGATTTCGGCCTGTCTCTTGTTTTAGGCGGAGGCGATGTCCGGCCGCTTGATCTGACTTCAGCCTATGGGGTTTTCGCCAATAACGGCGTCTTAAACCAGCCCGCTTTTATACTTAAAGTCGAAGACTCCAAGGGTAATATTCTTGAAGAATTCAGCTCGGAACCGGAAAGAAAAATTCCCGAGGAAACCGCCAGAATGATTAACGATATCCTATCAGATAATTCAGCCAGAGCTCTTCTTTTCGGACTGTCGAGCCCACTTTATATATCCGACAGGCCGGTCGCCGTAAAAACCGGAACCACCCAAAAATTCCGCGATGCCTGGACAATCGGCTATACACCATCTCTGTCAGTCGGCGTATGGGTAGGGAATAATGATAACGCCGAAATGTCTAAAGAAGGCGGAGGGGTTTCAGCTGGAGGGCCGATATGGAAAGAATTTATAACCGAAGTCTTAAAAGACAAGCCGGTTGAAGAATTTCAAAAACCGGCACCTCTTTTTACGGATAAGATAATGCTAAACGGAAATTACACCAATGAAAACGGAGAAATCCATTCAATTCTTCATTATGTCGACAAAAATGATTCTCAAGGCCCCATCCCCCTAAATCCAGCTCAAGATCCTCAATATAATAACTGGGAGTGGGCAATGAGAAATAGTTTATTGGTTAAATAGTTGATTAATTGAACGGTTAAAAACTCTGAAAACTAATCAACTGATTACTGATCCCTAATTAACTAACTGCTAGTGGCTCTATATTTGGGAGTTATTATTTTGTCAGTCAATTTAAATAACGGATAAAATCCCGAAATCGGTAAATCAAAAGCTCCCAGATAATCAAAACGGCTTCCGTCAAAAGCTGTCTTAAAAAGAGTAAAACCAGACCATGGATGATTTAGGTCTTTCTCCGGCCCAAGCCCCCAGAAATCAAAAGTCTTTACTCCTATCCTTTTTAAATCTTTGAGTATGCCCCAGATATAACCATAGTTGAAAAATTTACTGTAATCGCGGTGTCTTCCGGTTCCGCCCCAGATATAGAAAGCCTTTTCTCCGCACAAAAGAACAATTCCATAAGCCAAAATTAAACCCTTGATCTTTGCGGTGTATAATTTTATCATTCCTGCTTCCCCCATAGCTTCTTTTAGGATCAAAAATTGCTTATAGGGCCTTAATGGAAACGAAAATCTCTTTCCGGTTAACGCATAAAGATTATAAAACCCCTTTAAATAGTCGCTGGTTATTTGACTGCCGGTCAGGGCCTCAACTATTATTCCCTCTCTCTCGGAACGATGAATTAGATTTCTAGCCGTTCTCCTGAATTTTTTGATTAACTCTTCTTCGGACAAATTAAGGTCTATCAGCAAGGTTGAGGGCGGCTGGACGGTCTTAAAATAATTTTTAAAACCAAGATCCTTGAATATCACTAACAACCCCTTGTCTTTTTTGACTGGCGGTTCTAATCTTAAAAAAAGAACTTTATTGTTTTTTATCTTTTTGCTAAAATCTTCCTTGAGGCCAGTGATTACTTCTTTAACCAGCCGATAATTCTGCCAATCAATTACCGGCCCCCTTGGTACATAAAATAATGAAAAGTTAAGGGGCAGTTTTCTTTCCAGAATCTGAACTAAACCAACCAATCGCCCTTCTTTAAAAAACCCGAGCCTTTCGGCTCTCCAATTAAATCTTGACTTTACATCACCCCATTCCCAAGACTGAAGAATGTCTTTATATTTTGAGTTAAGTAGAAAATTATTGTATTGATTCTTGTCTTTATTATTAAAAATGACTATTTTCATCTTAGTTGCCAACTACTATGCCTTTAGAGGCATTATTAAATAGGTAAAATTTAATTCTGAATCCTTTGGCTTTAAAATAATAGGAGCGCCCTCTCCGGTATATTCAAATAAAATGTCGTCAGAAGGAATATTTTTCAAGCCATCGGCCAAATAATTATAGTTCATTAAAACTTCAAGTGGCTCTTCAATCTGAATACTGGAATTGCTTTTGATCCTCGAGTTAAATTCGCCCCGATCCGAGTTTTTTGAAAATACCACCGCTTCTTTTTTATCAATTCTTAATCCTATGTCGTTTATATTACTTGAAAATAGGCCGGCTAGCCTGATGTTATTTTGCAGATCTTCTTTTTTGAATAAGGCCTGGGAAATAGATTTCAAAGGAATAACTTTTTGATAATCGGGGTAGCGACCATCGATAAGCCTCGAAATGATGTCAAAATCATCAGAAGAAAATTGAATCTGATTTTCCTCTATATTCACCAAAACATCTTTTTCATAATCGGATAAAATCCTTATTAATTCAGCTGCTGTGTTTCTTGGAATTATAACTGAAGTATTTTTTTGGCAGGGAGCACTGATTATTTTTTCAGTTAATCTAAAACTATCCGTTGAGACAAAATAAATTTTCCCTTTATTTAAATTAATAAATACTCCACCTAACTCTGGTCTTGTTTGAGATAAAGAAATAGAATCAAATACTGAACTTAAAGCATTTTTTAGCACTCTAGCTGACAAAATAATTAGCGGTTCTTTTTTTAATTTTGGGATTAAAGGAAAATCTTTTGGGTCAAAACATATTAATTTTGTTTTAAAATTATTACTTTGAATGCTTAAAATATTGTCCTTTAAAGAAATTTCAATTTTTTCATCTCTAATATTAGAAACAAAATCGGTGATTATTTTTGAAGGAATAGCCACTCTTCCTTCATCCTCCACTGGCGTATTTAAGTAATAGTTAATACCTAATTCAAGGTTTGTTGTTGAAAGATTAACCTGATTATTTTTAGCAGTCATTAAAACAGTATTTAAAATAGGCAAGTTTAAATTTTTACCGGTAATATTTTTGACAATATTCAAACCCTGCTGAATTTTTTTTGTTGTTGTTATAAATTTCATTTTAATTCAATAAACAATAATAAGCTTTGTGGAAAACTTATTGTTGTTTATAAATTCTTATTATTCAATCTATAAAATTTTCAACTATGTCCTATTAATAAGTTATTGATAATTCTGTGGGCTAAATCCGGAAAAAGAATTCAATTTATAAATTTTCAAATTTTTATTTCCAGGATATTAAGCATCAATCAACACACTATCCAGCACATTATCAAGCCTTATTATAAATTCTCTCCCTGATTAAATTTATTTCCTGTTTTAATCCTTCATCGCTGTCAGTTTTTTCAATGATTTTGCGGTAAGCGTGAATAACCGTTGAATGATCTTTTCCGCCTAATCTACTGCCTATATCCGGAAAAGAAGCCTTGGTGTCTTCTCTTAAAAGATACATAGCTATTTGGCGCGGTTTAACCAAAAAAGTCTTTCTGCTTTTTTTAAGCAGTTCATTTAAAGAAATGCCGTAAAAATCACAAACGGTTTTAATTATGGTTTGGGCGTTCGTTTTTCTATAACTTGCCTGAATATAAGCTTTCAATAGTTTTTCTACATCTTTTAAGTTTGGTTCTCTTCCGGTCAGATCTATTACAGCTATGATTCTATTTAGCGCCCCTTCCAGCTCTCTTATATTTTTCTGGATGTTTACGGCAATATATTGGAGAATTTCATCCGGCAGAGAAACCGGCTTGTTATTCATTTTCATTTTTAAAATAGCTAACCTCGTTTCATAGTCAGGGATTCCAATATCGGCAACCATTCCACCTTCAAACCTTGATTTTAGCCTTTCCTCAATAGCTGAAAGGGCTTTTGGAGGGCGGTCAGAGGATAAAATTATTTGCTTATTTCGATTGTAGAGATTGTTAAAGGTTCCGAAGAATATATCCTGAGTTGTTTCTTTGCCTGCTAAATATTGGATATCGTCAACTATTAGAACGTCTTTTTGGGCATATTTCATTTTTACTTCTTCTGCCGTTTTATTTTTTATGCCTTCAATAATTTCGGTGACCATTTTTTCAGCCGGAAGATAGATAATTTTTTTATCCGGATTTTCCCTTAAGACTTTATTGGCGATACCCTGAAGGAGATGAGTTTTGCCGAGTCCCACTCCGCCGTATAAAAATAGAGGATTATAAGCCCGGCCGAGGCTCTTAACCACAGCCAAGCTTGCCGCGTGGGCTAGTTCGTTGTTGGAACCGACGACAAAATTATCAAGGGTATATTTTTTATTAAGATTTGTTTTTGGATCAATATCCGTATCGGGGACGTTTTCTTGGATTTGCTCAAGTTGGATCTCCCTGGTTAAGATTTTCGAATCAGGAGCTTTAATAAAAGGGTTTCCCACGACATAATTTATTATTTTAATATCATTGTCCACTTGCTTGAGGCATTGGAAGATTTTTTTATTGAATTTATTTTGAACCCACTCTTTGACGAAACCATTTGGAACACTAATGACCACTTGGCCATTTTCTTTGGAGACAATTTTTGTATCCTTAAACCAAGTAACAAAACTGGCCTTACTTAGTGATATCTCCATTTCTCCTAGAATGTTTTTCCAAATTTCCTCATTGGTTAGGGTAGTCATGATTTGATATGTCAATATAATACGACCCTACGGGGCATCCAGCAGGGTAATAAAATTTTTCGACACTGCCTTGTTCAGTAATTCTATTTTACTGTCGCCTTGGATAACAGTTTAGTTAAGTTGAAAATTTGTTGATAATAAGTTGATTGTTAAACCAATCATATTGTTAATTGTCAAATTAGGCAATTGACTTAATAAAATAAAAGAGTTAGTTTAAAAAACATGAAATCAAAAGCATTAACTTACCGTCCCTCGAATAAAAAAAGAATAAAAAAGCACGGCTTTAGGAAAAGAAGGCTAACTAGAGCCGGCCGCGAGGTCTTAAAAAGAAGAATGAAAAAGGGCAGAAAAAGATTAGTTGTCGAATACTAATTTCGATCTATGGCCCTACCTTCAAAATATCGGCTGTCAAGGAGCCGCGAAATTAAAGAAGTTTTTAAAAGAGGTGAGAGTTTTGATTCTGGACTTTTTCAGATAAGATTTATCCCAGCCGCCCTCGGCGTAAAAAAGTTTGCTTTTATCGTGGGATTAAAAGTTTCTAAAAGGGCCGTCATTAGGAATAAGATCAAGAGGAAGATAAATGAAATTATAGAGCGTAATATCTCAAAAATTAAGCCCGGCTATCTTATTGCAATACTAGTGAAGTCTCGGGCGGCTTATGAGGAACCTAAAAATTTAGAGGAAGATTTAATGAATAACCTGATTAAAATCGGCCGATGGAAAAAATAATAGTTAAATTAGTAAAATTTTATCAAAAAACCGCCTCGCTTAGCCCATTTTTTTTCGGTTCTTTAAGTGGTTGCCGATTCTATCCTTCATGCTCGGAATATTCCATAATGGCTGTTGAGAAATACGGTTTTTGGACGGGGTCATTAATGTCTAGCTTAAGAATTTTAAAATGCGGGCCCTGGACAAGAGGCGGAGTTAATTTTCCATGAGCAGATTATTCGACATAATCTTATATACTCCATTTTTCAATTTACTTGTTTTTTTATACAACACGATTGCTTTCAATGATTTTGGAATAGCCATAATTTTATTAACTCTGATTATCAGATTTGTATTAAGTCCTCTTTCAGTTAAAACCATCAAGTCTCAGAGGGCTTTGGCCGAACTTCAGCCGAAAATAAAAGAAGTTCAGGGAAAATTCAAAAACGATGCCCAAAAACAGACTCAAGAAGTAATGGAGCTTTATCGTCGGCACAAAGTTAATCCTTTTTCCGGGTGTTTTCCTCTTTTAATTCAATTGCCTGTCTTAATCGCTCTTTATCAGGTTTCTGTGGCCGGGTTCAAAGAAAATTCCCTTTCGGTTTTGTATGGTTTTATAAAAAACCCGGATTCTTTAAATTCAACATCTCTTGGATTTATTGACCTGACTAAAAAAAATATCCTGCTGTCGGTGATTGCCGGTGCCGCTCAATTTTGGCAAACCAAGATGAGCTACTCTTTTTCGAAAAATTCGATTTCCCCAAAAGATCAAAAAGCCAATCCCCTTGGCGCCATAAACCAGCAAATGTTGTATTTTTTTCCGATAATCACTATAATAATTTCAATGAGTTTTCCAGCCGGCCTGCCTCTTTACTGGATAGCCACAACCTTATTTTCAGTTTTTGAACAGGCTTACATAAATAAAATTCATGGAGAACCAAACGGAAAATTTAATTTATCGGACCGTTGAAGATCTTTTTAAAAGAATAGGTTTTAGTTTTGAAAATTTAAGCCTGGAAAACCATAAAAGTCCTGAAGGGCAGGAAGTATTTATAGTTAGGGTCAAATCGGATGACGATTGTTCTCTATTGTTTGACGATAAGGGCAGAAATCTAAAGGCTCTCGAGTATATCGTCAGGCTCATTGCTTTAAAGGGATTGGATCAGAAAGTGGGTCTGGTTTTGGATTTAAATAATTTTTTAGAGAAAAGAAACAACCAGATATCAGAATTAGCCAGATTAGTGGCGGAAAGGGTTCAAACCACTCAAAAATATTTTATTCTAAGACCGATGTCGGCCTATGAAAGAAGGCTTGTCCATCTGGAATTAGCCGGTTGGGCTGACATAAAAACTGAAAGCATCGGCGAAGAGCCCAAGCGGAGAGTGGTGATAAGTCCGTTAGCAGTTAAGTAATCAAGGGAGAAAAACCCTTTTTATGAATTTACATGGAATCTACAAAAACTTTTTTATTGCTTCTATTTCCAGGATTGTTACCGCAGTAATCGGATTAATCATTGTCGGGTTTTTGACCCGGCATCTGGGGCAGGGAGGATTTGGCGCTTATGAAACTGTCCTTTCATATCTTTTTATTTTTACGGTCCTGGCTGATTTCGGTCTTCATGTAATTCACGTCCGGGAAATTTCTCGTCATCCAGATGATGAGAAATTCATTTCCGGGAATATCTTTACTCTCCGGCTCGTTTCTCTGGTTTTGATCATAATTTTTGCCCTGACTATCAGCCTCTTCCTGCCTTATTCCAGAGAAATAAAAAACGGGGTCTTAATCGCTTCAATTTTTGTCCTTTTTTCTTCTTTAAGCCAGATACTCGGCGGAATTTTTCAAAAATACGAAACTTTCTATCTTGTTTCTTTTTCCGATGTTTTAACCAGATTAATTCAGTTGAGTCTTGTTTTTTATGCCGTTAAGACCGGATTGGGACTTTTATCTTTTATCTGGATTCTTTCTTTGACTGCCGGCATCCAGTTCATAATAGTGTTTTTTCTTTCCCGCCGGTTCATCAGATTCAGTTTGGCTTTCGATTTCAGCTATGTTAAAAAAATCTTAAAAACTTCTCTGCCAGTGGCCCTCTCGATTTTATTCACCGCAATTTATATCAGGACCGATGCTTTGATGCTTTCTTTGATGAAGCCGATTTCTGATGTGGGGACTTATCGGCTGGCGGCCAAAGTCTTGGAAACCATTGTTTTTTTTCCGGCCCTATTGGTGGAACTGACTATGCCTTCATTCTCTAGCTCTGCTTTTGGGCCGGAGGGTCTTTTCAGCCAGATTTTTAAAAAGATTTTTAATGTTCTTTTCGTAATGGCCATTCCGGTGGTTGTTTTTCTGATTATTTTTGCCGAACCCATTGTCTTGACTCTTGGCGGAGAAGAATTTTCGGCTTCAGCCCTGCCATTAAAAATTCTGGCCTTAGTCGTTGGCATGGTTTTTTTAAATAATTTGGGCGGCAAGGCCTTGATTGCTCTGAATCTTCAAAGGGCCGGAATGTGGATTTATCTTTCCGGCGCGATCTTGAATATTTTTGCTAATCTGCTGGTGATACCGCGCTACTCCTATATTGGCGCTTCTTACACCACCTTAATGACCGAAATTCTAGTTACAGTGATGATGTTTTTAGTTCTTTACAAAAAAGCCGGCCTTAGTCCGGATATAAAAAGAGCATTTAAAGATTTTAAAGAGATGCTAAAGTCCAAGAGAGTATAATTTTCCGTCTCTGGTATTTAGAAATATCAAATGGTCTTTTAGAGGGCTGAGTTTCACAATAGTTGTTTCAATCCCCAGTTCTTTAAGAGTGCTTGTTTCTTTTATTTCTCGACTGGCGTAAAGAATCAGTTCTTCTTCGGTCAGCCTTTGGAATTCTTTTCCGTCCGGTCTTATTGAGAAGGCTAAAGATTGATCACCTTCTTTTTTTAAGTAAAAAACTATCAGGTCATTTTGAGGCCAGATTAGAGTCGGGTTTTTGATTCTGGTTTTGAAAATAGTTCTAGAATCAGAACCGTTAGGATCGGCCATTGAGATACTGCCTTCTCCGGCTTTATCATCATAAAAATAGTAAGCTATTTCCCTGCCATCAGGAGAAAAAATTAAATTCTTCGCGTCTTTGGGCAGTTCCACTTTTATATTTTTTTTTAAGTCAAAATAATATTTTTTTAAAGTATTTTTTTCTGCCGATACAGTAGCTACGAGTTCATGACCGAGTGGACTAAAAACTATTTTTAGGACGCCCGGAATTCGGGCCAATTCTTTTTTATTTTTTCCGTCAAGGTCAGTTTCATAAACAATGGAATCTGATTCTTCGTAAAAAACTACTTTACCAGAACCGTTAAGCTCAAAAAAATTTACAGCTCCTTTGCTTATTTTTTTCGGAAGATTTACCGGGATGGAATAGCTATCAAAAATTCCTGCCTGTTGTTTTCTCCATGACGAATCCAGATTAAGAGATAAAAGGGTTATTACAGCCCCTATTAAAAGAAAGATTATGATAATTAAATTTTTTCTGAAGTCAATCATAAACAAACATATCGATATTATTTATTTTTTTTCAGCCATTCTCTTTTTGCTTCCCGGATTTCCAGTATCTGCCTGGGGTCGGAAGTGATAACCTGGTCTTCGGTATACGAGGCTACTACTCTTAAAGCGGCGTGGCTCGGTCCGGCAAAAAATAAGCCATGGCCGACACGGGAGCCGAGAAGGGCAATTTTCTCCGCTTCGGTGAGGTTAAATGTTTCTTTGACCGTTTCAATTCCGGCCGAACTCTGCTTCATTAAAAGCTGGAGGGCCGAGTTAGTGACAATCGGCTTGCCAAAAGGCGAATTTATGAAATCAGGCACGTCTTGGGATATAGTGGTCAGGCCCAAAAAATATTTTCTTGCTCTTCTAACCGTGTTCAGTAAAAAATTCGCTCCGGCATTGTTTTTTAAAAGCCACCAAGCTTCATCTACGACTAAAATTCTTTTCTTTAATTCTTTTCTCACTTTTGTCCAGATAAAGTTTAAAATCAGATACATCGCCACCGGTTTTAGCTCATCTTCCATGTCCCGAATTGAAAAAACTACAAGCTGGTTATCTAAAGGAATATTAGTCGGCTGGTTTAAGAATCCGGCAAAGGTACCTTCGGTGTATTTTTTTATTCTTATAACCAAAGATTCAGCTCCAGTCATGTTTTCCAAAATATTTTGGAAGTGGCTCATCAAAGGAGGCTCTTTTCCGGAAAAATCCCGGTCCGGATAAATATCCTTAGAAGCGTAAGTCTGAATCAGGGCTTCATCTAAGATTGATTCTTCTTCCGAGGACATCTCGCCAAGCATCACTTTCATCAAACCGGTCAAATCAAGAATATGGCTTCTGAAAACGTCTTCCGATCGTTCGTCTTCGCGGGGGCTTGGTAAATCAAAAGGATTAAGATGGCTATCCGAAGCAATTGAAATTTTGATAAAGGAGCCGCCTAACGTCTCGGCCACATGCTTGTATTCATGTTCCGGGTCAATGACGAAAATCTGGGTTCCGAAAAGAATTGATCGTAGAATTTCCAGTTTAACGGCGTATGACTTCCCGCCGCCAGAAGTTCCGAAAACAACCTGATTGGCGTTCTCCAGACTGAACCGGTCAAACAAAATCAGAGAATTGTTATGCATGTTTATTCCATAAAGTATCCCCTGGTCTTGGGTTAAGTCATGGGAAACAAAAGGGAAACTGGAAGAGATTGGCTCGGTGTTCAGGGCAGAGCTAATCCCTAGTTCGTCTTTGCCAAGCGGCAGGCTGGCAGTAAAGCCTTCTTTCATTCTAAAAGTGGCTGGCTTGACCACGATTAGCTGGGATTCCAAACTGTTCCTTATTCTTTTTTCAGTTTCATCAAGTTCTTTCTGGTCTTTGCCTAAAATGGTTATATAAAGACTGAATCTGAAAAACCGGTCAGTCCCGAGTTGTAACTTGTTTCTTAAAACTTCAATATCATAAATGGCTGTTTCCAAGACCGGGTCCCGAACTTTGCCTTTTTCTCCTTCTTCGATTGCCTGAGCCTGGAGTCGGGCCAAGCGGTCTCTTAATTTTTTTAAAATACTGGCCGTATCTTCGGGATGGATATAAAAAGCAAGATTCAGCTCTTGGTCAAGATTAATCACTGGCGAGAACCAATTTGTGCTAAGATAGCGGGGATAAGTGGAAATAAAAAGAGTCCGGGCCAGTTTTTCTCCGACTTGAATGTAATTGGAAGAAATGCTTACGGCTGACGGAGCCAGGATTTCATCAATAGTTGATATTTTTTCTTCTGGCAATAGTTCTTCTTTAGTTTTTCTTTTGAACAAATTCATTATTAGATATTTGCCTTCGTTATCCCTTCCACTGCCTCCTGATTATAAAATCGGTAATAAAGATTAACCAGCTCGTCTTGCTGTAGAATTTTTGCTCCCAGCCCCAAGCCGGCCAAGTTTTCATAAACTAAGCTAACCCTCTGGCTTAATTGGGATTTGTATGAATCAAATTCTTCGGCGGTCAGTTGTTTTACAATCTGGGCCGGTTTAAAAATGTTTTTTAAACTTTGGATAATTCCTCCCTTGGTTCTTGGCCCGATATAGAAAGGGATGACCACAAAAAAATCTTTGGCCATAATATTGGCCAACTGGGTCAGTTCTTTTACGAATCTGGAATACTCAACCGCCTGGATTCTCATCAGTTCGTTTTGCTGGGCTTCGGCTACTTGATCTAAGAATTCCAAATACTTGCCTATATTCAATTTTCGGGACATAACCATAATTTCCAAAGAGAAATCAAGAGCATTCAAAAAATTCCGGAAGCCGGCTAAAATGGCCAGCTGTTCGTCTTGGGACTTCAACTCAAAATTAGTTGAGCCGACTTTGATTATCTGGCGCAAAGACCCGTCCTTCAGGATTAATATTTCATCTCTTATTTCCTGTATTTCTACGAATTGTTTTGTTGATGTTTCAGCCATTGTCTTTTTTGAATAAATATTTTTTTGGTCCTAGGACAAAACCCAGAGCCTTCATTAAGTATTCTATCAGAGCCATTTCTTCTATTCTAAGAAAGGCCAGGGCGCTGAATATGGCAATTACAATCATGGAAACAAAAATCAGCCAGAATCCGGTTAGAAATCTGAAAAACATCAAAAGCAAACCCACGCCTAAAGCCACCCAGATGAATTGCTTCCAGGTTAAAGGCCCGACTATTTTAGTTTCTGTTTCAATGAATTGAGGAACTTGGAATTTCATAATATATTTCTTAAATCAACAATACTTTCATCTTCAGCCGGTGCCTCCGACTTTGTAGTTGGTTCTAATTTTGGTTCGCTTTCAATTTCTTGTTTGCTAACTGAACCAGCAAATTTTTCCAGATGCATTTTTTTCAAATCATTCAGAACTGGAGTGAAAAGCTCTATGACAAGTCCAGCAATAGTTTTAGCTTTTTGGTCGTCAGTGCCAAGACGATTTTTAACTTCATTTACGATATTCCCTAAATATAAGTCTGCGATAATCAGTTCCATTACTATTTTTGCGGTTTCTTGGGATTGATTTTCACTAAGGCCAAGCGGCACAGAAATCCGGCCTTTAATGAAATCACCCAGCATGGTGTCAAAAATGAAATCCTGCAACTTTTCCGGCAAGTTTTTTATTTTGTCATTAAACCTTTTATACTTAAACTGGTCATCGCCTATATAATTTAAATAGGCGTCATATGGATCATAGATTGATGATTCAACTAAACTTACCGGCATATTTTTATGACTCTTCCTCTTCTATTAATACTCCTTCTTTAATTATTATGCCTAAATCTTTGGTTATTTTATCTAATTTTTCAAACTGAGCGTCTTTTCCTTCGCGTCGCAGTTTTCTTCTTAATTCGGCAATAAACTTTCTATCCTTTTTCATTAATGTTTCTTTGAATGCGGCTTCGAATAACTCTTGTCTTTCCACTTCTTTTCCTGTTTCATCCTTTAACTTTTCATCGCCAACCCAATCTTTAAAGATATAGTCACCAGCATTTTTAACGCTGGCAAGTTTCATTTGTTCTCTAACCGCGTCTTTGAGTGTCTTTATTTTTTCCAAGTCTTTTTCAGAGTATCCTGATTTTATACTGTCGTCTCTGTTATCAAATCTGTATTTCGCCATGTAAACTGGACTAGAATCTCCCCAGAATTTTGTATAATCTCTTCCTACCTTAGTGTTTCTACCGAGAATATCAATACCAGTTTCAAAATCTTTGTATTCAAATTTTTCGGCTGTCTTTTTACCGTCTTCAGAAGCTGCAAAACCGTACATCATTCTTCTTGCATCAAGGTTTAATTTATTGTCTTTATCTCTCATTATTTCCACGAATTGTTCAATAGATATCCCGCCGAATTTGCCTTCTTTCCATTTAGCGAATACCCCATTGATAGCAAGAGGCATATCCTTAAAATTATTTACCGTCTGGTTAAACAAAACCGTATCCAACTGGCCTCTTTTAGCCAGAGTATTGATAGCGGCAAGAGTTTCCGGATCCTTATTTCCCTTTTCAACTTTGGTTTTAAGTTCGGCAATGATTTTATCTTCTTCGCCTTTGGTGTGCACTCTGCTTAGTTTATTTTCAATGTCTTTTTCTGCTTTACCAGCCCTTTCTAATGTGCCTACGTCGGCTTTGTATTTTGGTTCCAAACCGGCCCAGCCGGCAAGCCTATCTTCAATTCGTTCTTCTCTTGCTTGTCTGCCTGCCACTCCACCCCCACCAAAAAGCCCTGCTTCCAGTATTCTTCCCTTTGTTCCCTTAACCGCTTCGGCAGCACCGGTGGCTGCGTAGCCGAAATCAACCGTCGCGCCGACGCCTCTTCTGACTCCTTTCCAAAGTCCTCCGAAGCCGGCTGTCGCCCAGCCATACATACTGCAGGAGAGGCCCTTTATATACATCATTCCGGCCAATAAAGTTCCAGCTGTAATGAGCCATATTAAAACTTCACCTACAGTAAACGCTGTATTGGGTAGGACTTCATTTAAGATAGAATCAGAAACCGCCTGATACATTTCTGCTTTTAGTCTTTGATTAAAGAAAACCACAAAATAAATCAGCCCGAAAAGGGGGATAGGGATTGAGCCCCAGCAGAATAATTTCTGCCACCAGGCGCTCCAGGTCTGTTTTTCAATGGCCGGTAAAGTCAATCCCAGCCAGGCAATCGGGGATACGATCATAAGCCCTATAAGTATTGGGATCCTTGTCCAGATAATCAGAGCCATCCATGAAAGCAAGAAAGCATTAATAACGAGAATAATACTTCTAAATATTGCTTCTGTTGAAACTACATCGGCAAAAGATGATCCGCCTCGGGCAAGTTGTTTAATGAATTCAACAAGATGTTTGGGATTAAAGAAATTCTGTATATTCAGAGCGTTGACTATACTGCCTGAAATTCCTTCGCCAAGGGGTTTTAAAAATACTGCCGCCGGAACCCAGAGAAGCTTTATGACCTCAATAGTTATTATTAAGCTAAAATTTATTAAAAGAGCTGCGATAATCAGTTTCGGAAGCAAATCGCTGGCCTTGTAGTTTTTGATATTAAAGATAGTGGCGAAGGCGATAACCAGAAGAATTAGAATAAAAAATATGTTTACAAAATCCCGCAGCATTGCCCAAATAGTTTGGATTACCGTAATTTTTTCAGGATCTAAAAAAGTATTTTGGAATTTAATGCCCAGATTAAGGAGCCGTCCGGAAATAGAATTGGCCATGCCGGCAATGGCTATTAATGCAGCAATGGAAAGAAGGCCTTTGAATAATCCGAGAGCTAGGGGGAGAAGGGCTATTCCTGCCAGTGCAATAAACGGCAAGGCCGCGTTTGCTTCAAGAGCGAAAAGAAAAAAGAAGGCCGAGGATAGTCCTGCTAATAACAAATATTTATTCTTTATTTTATATTTCACGAAATTATGGAGCGATACGCCCGAAAATCTCTTCTATTAACTCCACTATATTTACCGCACTGGAATCTTCTCCGGCTTCGTCGGTAGTGACAAACCAGGCAAGATTTTGGTTTATTAACGCGCCCAATGTTTCAACCGCTAAATTAGCCGGAATATTTACGTTGCTCCAAATTACGCATTGGCCGGCCGGACCAGAAGACAGGCATTGGCGCCGACCCAGATAGCCGCTGCCCGAATTTGCTTCCTGAAGATCTGACTGCTCCTCGATTTGCCTTTGGCGTTCCAATTCATCCATGGCCAAATTGATTGCTCCGAAGACATTGTTTTGGGGCTGGGACAATTTTTCAAACATTTCCCAGCCGCCGCCGGCGTTGAAATCATTCAGAAATGTTTCATAATTTTCATTGACGAATGAATCGCATTTGGAAGTGACAAGATATTCTTCCAGGGCGTTGACTTTTCTTCTAATTTTACTTTGAATTAGATTATTTACTTCCCTTGGCAGGAGGCTTCTGAAAGCAGGGCTGTTTCTTATATGGTCGCAAAGAAGAGGGGGGATCTCTAATTGTTGATTTCCGTAAGCGCCAACATACAAAATTCCTCTCCATAAATCCTCGGCCCGATATTGGCCTTCAAGGCTGAAGTTTCTCCAGTTATTGACAAACACGTTTAATTCCCCGGTGTCATTTATGTCGCCTTTTCTGCCCATTGTCTTAAGAGTTTGAATTATAAAATCATTCATATTATTTAAATTTATACCAGCTATTTCTCTTGCCGCCGGGTCAAGCTCAAATTCTTTTTTCACTAATTGTTTAAGCAAACCTATAACCTCTGCGTCTTTGACTGGTACGAATTGCTGCCCCTTTGATTCATTATTGAAAATTAAAAATACGGTAAAAACAGCAATTATTAACAAGGCCAGCTTTTTTGTTTTATTTGTTTCCATAAATTTCTTCCATCAATTTTTCGTAGTCATCAAGCAGTCTTTGGGTGTTTTTTAAAGTCAGGAGCGTTTTTACCGGATCTTTCTCCTGATTGCCGAGGTTGGCAAAGTAAGCTTTGAGTTCAAGGATGAGTTTAACCAGTCTTTTATGGGTTTTAATCCGGTCCGGCGGCGGCCTTAGTTTTATAAGCTCGCCGCGAAGTTTATCCAGATCATTCAGATACGGAGAGAAATCAAAATCGCTTATCTTGTCTATTTTTGCCTGGCCGCTCTTTTTAAAGAAATATTTATTAAGAACAGTCTCTAAATTATTTAAGTATTCTTGATTGGCTCTTTTTGAATCACCAGCGGTTGTTTCAATGTTAAGATCAGATTCATCAACATAAAGAACAGTTTTTTGGATTTGCGACGCTTCTTCCGCTAAACTGTCTCTGTAATTTTGAAAATTAGGATTAGATTTGTTTAAGTCGTTAGACAAAAAGCCGCCGACTATAAGAGAAGCAAAATAGTCTGTAAGATTGATGTTCGCTTGATCCAGTCCCGGCTTTAGATTGCAGTCTTTTGGCGAGGCCGAGATGGGGCTGCAACCGGTTGCCACTTCTTCACCGTCTAAAAAGCCGTCGCCATCAGTGTCTTTATTTAGAGGGTCAGTTCGATAAAGCGGTTCTTCCTTGTCAAAAAGCCCGTCTTTGTCAATATCGCTTCTTTCAATTATCTTGGCGTTTGAATTATTTTTTTTGGCGGCCAAACCGTCGCTCTCAACATTTGTTATTTGCCCTATATTGGCTCCCAGATTTGAGATATTTTTTACATTGGTGAAAACTGAAAAAACAATCAGGCCGGCGCTGGCAGCCATTGTAAAAAGCAGAATTCTTATCTTTGTTGGCATATATTGTAAAAACCGCTACTTTTAGTAGTTTTTTATCGGGATTTTTTAATGTTTTTCATATTTTCCGGATATCTGAATTATACTACTTTTTGTGCATAAGAATCGCAAAACCTGTGAATATCCTTATTTGCTTGTTCCCATTATGTTTATTGCCGGACCGCTGCCTATGGATTGGCAATATACGCATTCGTGTGTATATGGATCAATTACTTGGAGATAACAGGCGTCGTTATAAAAATTAGCCAACCCCAAAACCCAGTTGCCTACTGACCAGTCATAAAATTCGTAAATGGTTGTGCCATTGTTTATGGCAAAAGTTCCTGGTCTTGGCGGGCCGACAGTTATTAATTCTTCAGCGCCGCCGCAGAAACAGGGCGGAGAATGAGGATCGCAATAATCCGTTGACTTAACTTTCCCCCCAAAAGGAATGCCGCCACCGGCAGCATCTAAGGATACATTCAATGATTGTTGCAGTTCTTCTATTGATTGAAAAGATTTGTTTTCTGAAAGGGGCGGAGATGACGGAGTCGGCTCTGGAGAAGGATATATGTATTCTTTAATTATAGATATAGGAGAGTCCAGGGGTAAAAGACTTGGTTTCGGAGTTTTGATTGTTTTTGGTTTAAACGTTTGAGTCGGGTGAGAAGAGAAGGTATCTAATTTACCCGAGATGCCCAGCGATAGAATGACAGCAAAGAGGATTATCAAAATGGCGACGTTTTTTTGAGACATATTTAAATTATAAGAATTTTTGTCAATTTTATCCAATTTTCTATACTAAGATTTTCAGCTCTGGATTTTGGGTTTATTTCAGTTTTTTTGAAGATTTCTGCCAATTTATTTTTATTAACTGCAAGTTTTTCAAGATTTGAAATGAGTAGTTTTCGTTTTTGAGAAAATCCAGCCCGGATGATTTTGAAGAATTTTTCATGGTTGTCGGTCGGTAATTTTTCTTTCGGCGCCAGTTTAATTATCGTCGAATCAACTTTTGGCCGGGGCCTGAAGTTTTCTTTGGAGATATAGCCGACGATTTTCAGTTCAGCGAAGAGCTGAACGGAAACTGCCAGTAGGCTCATTTTCGGCGGTCTAGCAATAATTCTTTGAGCGACTTCTTTTTGGATTGTTAAAACAACTAACTTGGGCTTCGGCCACTCGGTAAAAATTTTCCGTAAAAATCTTGAAGTGATGTAGTAAGGGATATTGGCGACGATTTTGTAGCCACCAGCCAAGAGTTTTGAGCCAATGGGATTAAATTTAAGAATATCTTCGTTGATAATTTCAACATTACTGTTGGCCGAAAGCTGCTGGTTGAGAATCGGAACGAGTCGTCGGTCTTTTTCTATGGCGATAACCTTTTCGGCTTTTTCGGCTAACTTTTTGGTCAGATTTCCTGTCCCCGGGCCAACTTCCAAAACAATATCTTCTTTAGTTATTTCTGCCGCCGCCACAATTTTATCCAGTATCCGCGGATTTACCAAAAAATTCTGGCCCAGCGATTTTTTAGGCGTAATTGATAGTTTCATTTTCTTCTAAAGATTCCAAACCGGAGACAACCTCAATGGTTTCTTTGGGAATTTCTCCCAAAAAGCGCGAGGAAATACTTTGCGAAGAAGTACCAAAAATGTTGCGCGAGCGGGCGGAAGTAATGAAAATTCTTCTTCTTGCTCTGGTGATGCCGACGTAACATAGCCGCCTCTCTTCTTCCAGTTCAATCGGATTACTCAAACTTTTTGAATGGGGCAGTAATCCTTCTTCGGCGCCAACCAAAAATACAACTGGAAATTCAAGGCCTTTGGCCGAGTGGAGAGTCATCATATGGATCACGTTTTTGTCTTCATCAATATTCTCGGTTCCTTGGATCAGAGCCACTTCTTCCAAAAACTTATTCATTGCTTCGCCTGTTTTGAGCTCGTCGTACTTTCTGGCGACGGTTAGTAATTCTTTCACGTTCTCCCAGCGCATATATCCTTCTTCGCTTTTGGTATCAAGATGTTCTTTATAGCTTATTTCGTTGACTATGAACTTCATCAGTTTGGTCAGTTCATAATCTTTTGTTTTTTCTTTCATCTTTTCCAATGTTTTACCGAAAGAATGCAGGTTAAACCGGGCCTTGGTCGGCAGTTCCTCTATTTCTTTTGCTTTTGATAACGCATCAGACAAATTTAGTTTATTCTTCCGCATAAAATCCGCAAACCGAATAAAAGCTGCTTTGCCGATTCCTCGGGTCGGGACATTGTAGACTCTCTGTAAACTCACAAAGTCGTCAGGATTGGCTAAAATTCTCAAATAAGCCAAAATGTCTTTTATCTCTTTTCTTTCATAAAATTTCAAAGCGCCGATGATTTTATAAGGAAAGCCTTGAGTCAAAAACTCTTCTTCAATTGGCCGCGACTGGGCGTGAGTCCGGTAAAGGATCACAAAATCCTTGAGTTTGTATCCTTTCCGGATCAGTTTTTTCATTTTTTCAATGATAAACCGGGCTTCTTCTTTCTCGTCATCTAGTTGGGTTATTAAAATTTTTTCCCCATCCGTATTTTCGGTCCAGAGGTCTTTTTGGTGGCGGTAAATGTTGTTTTGAATCAGTCCTTGGCCGGCGGCGAGTATTGCCTTGGTTGAGCGATAATTTTGTTCAAGCCGGATAATTTTCGCCTCCGGAAAGTCTTTTTCAAAATTGAGCATATTCCGGAAATCGGCGTTTCTAAATTGGTATATACTTTGATCAGTATCGCCGATAACAAATAAATTTTTGTTTTTTCCGGTTAATAATTTTGTTAAAATGTATTGACCGGTGTCAACGTCTTGATATTCGTCTACTAAAATATACTTGAACTGGTTTTGGTATTTTTCCAAAATCTGCGGGTTTTCTTCAAAGAGTTTGACGGTTAGCATAATTAAATCGTCAAAATCCATGGCGTTGGCGGTTTTAAGTTCTTTTTGGTAAGCATTGTAAATTTGGCCTACTATTTTTTCGTAGTAATTTCCATTGCTGAAATCGTAGTTTTCAGGATAGGTTAACCCCGATTTTAATTTTGAGATTCGGTTCAAAATTGAATAGGGATTAAAATTTTTTTGGCTGAAGCCCAAAGTCTCCATTACTTTTTTGATTAAGCTCAATTGGTCTTCCCCATCATAAATTGTGAAATTTCTCGTAAACTCCAGGGTCCGCGCCTCTTGCCGTAGAATTTTAGCGCAGATTGAATGGAAAGTTCCGACTAACGGCATGGCCGTTAGTCGGTCTGAATTTATCGAAGGGCTAATTCCTAGTAAGTCCTGAACCCTTTCTTTCATTTCTTGCGCCGCCTTGTTGGTAAAGGTCACCGCTAAAATATTTTCCGGTTTTATTCCAGAGATGATCATGTAGGCAATTCTGCGAGTTAGCGTGGCCGTTTTTCCGGCACCCGGACCGGCAATTATTAAAACCGGCCCTTCTACGGCCTTTACTGCTTCAATCTGGTTTTGGTTGAGATCTTTAAGAATTTGCTCGTCAGACATTTATGTTATGGACCTGGCGGAAATCGAATCCGCGTCTCCCCGATGCGAACGGGGTGCTCTACCATTAAGCTACGGGCCCGAAAAGTGAGTAATTCTTATTCTTTACTTCCTAAAAATACGCTATAATTTAAAAAATGACAAGTATTTTGGATCTCAAAAATCCGAAGAACCGCAAGATAAACAATAATCATTCGGCGGTGAGCGATATTTTAAGCGGCTTGCCCTCCGAAGCTTTAGCGAAGGAGGACGATTTGCCTGCGGAATTAGAGCCAGAGCTGGCGCCGGTGGAAAGCCTGCCTAGGTTTGACAAAGAAGAGGTAATTCCGAATAATGCAGGGGGTATGGCTCCACTTGCGACATTTACTTCTGCTTCTTTAGCTTGGACCGCGCCGGACAAACACCACGAGCTTATCAGCCACGCTTTGAGAAAATGGATAATTGTCATTTTAGTAGTGATGGCCTTTGCGGCATTATTCTGGCAGGGAAGCATTCTTACCGGAATAACTTTTTTTGCCTTGGCCTTGGTGACTTCAATGCATTTCTGGCGAGAGGCAGTCCATCATCAATATGAAATTCATCCTCATGGCATTACTGTTGGCGGCGAGTTCTACCATTACCACGATTTGGATTCTTTTTGGATTCATTTTCGTCCAGACGGTTTTCATGAGTTGAGCTTATGCACCGGTAGGTTTTTGAATTACTACATTAAAGTTTCTCTTAAAGATCAGGACCCTTTTGAAATCCGTGGCGCTTTGATGCCGTATCTGCCTGAAAAAAGGCATGAAGAAGGGCTGGAAGATTGGTTGAGAAGGAAACTCGGTCTATAATTTTGCCCTCGTCGTCCAACGGACAGGACGCGACTTTGCGGAAGTCGTAATAGAAGTTCGATTCTTCTCGAGGGCGTCAGAATCAAAAACCGCCATCAGGCGGTTTTTGATTTGCTTGAATCTTTGTGTTAAACCAAAATTAAACCAATGAATTTGAATACTCCGATTGAAAATTTAAGATATGTCGGAGAAGTTTATCTACCGAAGCTCCACAGACTCGGGATTAAAAGCGTTAAGGATCTTCTTTGGCATTTTCCCCAGCGCTACGAAGATTGGACCGAAAGCGGGAAAGTGGAAGATGTAAAGCCGAACGAAAAAATTTCTTTAATTGGGAAAGTTGTTAGTATTGAGAATAAAAGGATTTTTCCAAGAAGAATCGTATTAACCAGAGCTTTAATTGAAGATGAAACCGGAAAAGTGAATGCGGTCTGGTATAACCAGCCCTTTTTGGTCAATTCGATAAAGCCGGGGAAATTAATCAGCGTCTCCGGAAAAGTGAAGCTGGATAAATACGGAGTATATTTACAAAACCCGGCTTATGAAATAATAAAATCTCCAGCTTCCAATTCCCAGCCTCTAACTTTTAAATTCAAGCATACCGCCGGACTTATTCCGGTTTATCCCGAGACCGAAGGCCTGACTTCTCGCTACCTTCGTTTTTTAATCAGGCCGCTTTTGAAATTTTCCAGCCAAGCGCCCGATTTTTTGCCGAAAGATCTTCTAGAAAGACAAAAGCTTTACGAAGTCATGATGGCTTTAAATGAAATTCACTTTCCGTCTTCTTTCGAGAAAGCCGGCCAAGCCAGAAGGCGCTTTGCTTTTGACGAATTGTTTTTGCTTCAATTAAAGACTTTAAGCGAGAGAAGAAAAATCAAACAGCAAAAAGCCATAGCAGTGAAGTTTAATCAAGAAATTATCAAAAATTTCGTTTCTTCTCTGCCTTTTGAATTAACTGACGCCCAGAAAATTGCTTTGTGGGAGATAATCAAGGATTTGGAAAACCCCTATCCGATGAATAGACTCTTGAACGGCGATGTCGGATCAGGCAAAACCGTCGTGGCCGCAGCCGCAGCCCTGGAATTGTGTTTGGCCGGCTATCAGACCGCAATAATGGCTCCAACCGAAGTTTTGGCTAATCAGCATTTCCAGACGTTTTCCAAAATTCTAAAAAATTTCGATGTTAAAATAGGGCTTTTGACTTCTTCCGGGTCCAGGGGCGAAGGAATTTCTGCGGATATTGTCATCGGCACCCACAGTCTAATTCAAGAAGATGTCGGTTTTAAAAATCTCGCCTTGGTCGTGATTGATGAACAGCACCGTTTCGGCGTTGAACAGAGGGCGGCTTTATTAAAAAATAATTCTGATTTTATGCCACATCTTTTATCCATGACCGCCACGCCTATCCCTCGAACTCTGGCTTTGACCGTTTACGGCGACTTGGACATCTCAATTTTAAACGAGCTTCCTAAAGGCCGGATACCGATTGAAACAAAATTGATTCCGCCGGATGAGCGTGAAAAGGCATACAAATTTATTAGAAAACAAGTAAAAGAAGGAAGGCAGGTATTTGTGATATGCCCGAGGATAGAAATTAGCGACAAGCAACAAGTGACAGGCGACAAATTAGGGCAATTATCATTGAAGGATTATCTAAAATATGAAGTCAAGACGGTTAAGGTCGAATACAAAAAGCTGTCAAAGGAAGTTTTCAAAGATTTAAGAGTGGCGATGCTTTATGGAAAAATGAAATCAAAGGAAAAGGAGGAAATAATGGCTAAATTCAAAAATAAAGAATCAGATATTTTAGTTTCTACTTCGGTAATTGAAGTCGGCGTGGATGTGCCTAACGCCGCGATTATGATGATTGAAGGGGCGGAGCGGTTCGGTCTGGCCCAGCTTCACCAGTTTCGGGGCCGGGTCGGTCGGGGCTCCCACAAAAGTTATTGCCTATTATTCACCGAGTCGCCTCTGATCGGCTCGACTAGGCGCCTGGAAGCATTACTCAAAACCAATGACGGTTTTAAACTGGCCGAGATGGATTTAAAAATTCGCGGCCCCGGGGAATTCACCGGCACCAGACAATCCGGCATTCCTGATTTGGCTATGGCTTTTTTGACCGATATGGAATTGATTAAAAAAGCCCGGGCCGAAGCCAAGTTGATTTTGAAAAATTTAAACAAATATCCCTTGATTTCAGAAAAACTAAACGAGTTTAGCAGACAAACTCATTTCGAATAATTCTTTCTATATTTTGGCGTATTCCAGAAGCCCATATATTTTCCGAACATCAATCTGGTTTGGGCATCCAGAGCCGGAAGAGCGATTAGAGCAATCATTATAAAAGGAGTAAAAAGCCACTGGAGAGTCAGCCAGGCAAGCTGTTTTTTTTTGTAACCCCCTATTTTAAGCAAGAGAAGATTGATTGAAAAAAAGGCGGAAAAAATTAAGGCAATCATAGAGAAGCTTCCGATTCCGCCGGCGATGTCAGGAAGATTAAGGGCCAGGATGCTTGTTTTGAACTCTATTCCGCCAACCCAGCCGGGTAGCCAGCCGAAAATAGCGATAATGAAAGAATTAGTTGACCAGGACCAGAAGCTTTCAATATAGTCAAAGCTCTGGGCTATTTTTTTCCGGACCGGGATTTTTTTGTTTTTCAAAAATCCAAAAAGCATATAGGGGATTGTTTCCACACCCCAGCCCCAGCGGCGGTGCTGGCGAAAAACATTGGCGGCCGTTTCTCTAAAATTTTTACCGACATTAGCATCCATATAAACCGGAAAATATAGCGGGATGACCCGGTAGTTCCCGTCGTATTTTAAGAAGCATTGGAAAAAAATGACATTGTCTTCGGTGACAATATTGGTCATCCAGAAATCAACATCAGTCAAGGCCCTAAACGGCATTGAGTGGCTGGAGAAAGTTTTAAG
>JBBTQD010000027.1:0-33754 GCA_038065855.1 Patescibacteria group bacterium | reverse complement strand
TTGGTTGAAAATAATCAGCCGAAATTTATAGTTATGACCTACGATAAATTCAGTTCAGTTATCCACAAAAACATTGACAATTCTAGCAATTTTGATAAAGATAGTAATGAAGAGATAATAGTTGATCGGTTAAATGAAGAAATACTTGCTTTAAAGGAGCAGGTAGCTGAAAAAGAAAAAGAGTTAATCGCGAGCGAATAGCGAGTGATTAAAAGGTAATTTATAGGCAAAAATGCTAGCAATTCCGGATAAGCCGTTTTTTTTCGCTTTATCAGGAGTTGCGGCAATTTGTCTTGATCAACAAAAATGGCGGAAAAATTTGAAAGAGGAAAACTCCATGTCAATATCGGCACAATTGGCCACGTGGACCATGGCAAAACCACCTTAACGGCGGCGATGCTTCATGTTGCCGGAGAGCTTTTAACCGACGAAGGCTATAAGGCCAGAGTTGAAAAAATCGACCAGATTGACAAGGCTCCGGAAGAAAAAGCAAGAGGAATCACCATCGCCTTGCATCATTCTGAATTGGAAACGCCCAAAAGGCATTATGCCCATGTTGATGCTCCGGGCCATGCCGACTACATTAAAAACATGATCACCGGAGCTGCCCAGATGGATGGAGCGATTTTGGTTGTTTCAGCACCAGACGGCGCCATGCCCCAAACAAGAGAGCATATTCTTTTAGCCCGCCAGGTCGGTGTTCCTTCAATTATCGTATTTTTAAACAAGATCGATCAGGTAGAGGATCAGGAACTGGTTGATTTAGTTGAGACAGAAATTAGAGAGCTTTTAAACAAATATCAGTATCCCGGAGATTCAACGCCGATCATCCGTGGTTCCGGTCTTAAGGCTTTGGAGGCAAAATCCAAAGATGATCCGGCTGTCCAACCAATCCGCGAACTTTTGAAAGCCATTGATGAATATATTCAGGATCCGGTCAGAGACACCGATAAACCTTTCCTTATGCCGATTGAAGACGTTTTTTCGATTGAAGGCCGGGGAACGGTCGTAACCGGAAAAGTCGAGCGGGGCAAGATGAAGCTTAATGAGGAAATAGAGATTGTTGGAATTAAGCCGACCCAGAAAACAATCATCACCGGCGTCGAGATGTTTAATAAGCAGATGGATGAAACTATTGCCGGTGACAATGTCGGGCTCTTGCTTCGGGGAATCAAAAAAGAGGATGTTTCCCGCGGCCAGGTCATTGCCAAGCCCGGCTCAATCACTCCTCATACCGAATTTGAAGCCGAAATCTATATTTTGACCAAAGAGGAAGGCGGCCGCCACACTCCTTTCTTTGCCGGATATAAGCCCCAGTTTTACGTAAGGACTACCGATGTCACCGGTGAAGTAATACTGCCGGAAGGAACGGAAATGGTTATGCCCGGTGATACCGTCAACTTGAAAATAAAATTGATTGCGCCGATCGCTCTGGAGGAAAAAATGAGATTCGCCATCAGAGAGGGAGGCAAAACGGTTGGAGCAGGAGTGGCGACGAAGATTATCGTTTAATCAGATATATCGATATATCATATCTAACAGTTCTTTGACTAAAATGGCGAAGGTTAAAAAAGAAAAAGAGATTAAATTAGAATCGGGGCAGCGGATAAGAATCCGTCTGAAAGCTTTTGACAGCCGAATCATTGACCGATCAGCCAGGCAAATTATTGAAACTTTGGAAAAACTTGATGTTAAAGTAATTGGGCCGATTCCGTTGCCGACTGAAATATCCAAGTTCACGGTTAATCGTTCAACCTTTGTCCATAAAGACAGCCGGGAGCAGTTTGAAATGAGGACCCACAAAAGATTAATTGAAATTTTTAATCCGACCCCGAAAATTATTGACGCCTTGATAAATTTAAGTCTTCCTGCAGGAGTAGACATAGAAATCAAAATGTAGTTTTGGCTTCTATGTCTGTTCCGAAAACAATGAGATATTTAAATATTTAAACATTTAAATATTATTTTGCTTTAGCGTGGTTAGAATCCCGCTGAGCGGGATTTTTTTTATTTTATGAAGATCATTATATGAAGATTATTAACGGAAGAAAAATCGGAATGACGCAGATATTCGGTCAGGACGGTCACGCGGCGCCGGTTACTTTGATTGAAGTTCCTGGAGAAGATTTTGAAATTAAAGAAGGCGACAAAGTAAAGGTGAGCGGGATTTCAAAAGGAAAAGGATTCCAGGGGGCGGTGAAGAGGCATGGGTTTTCCGGTATGCCGGCCAGCCACGGACACAAAGGAATGGAAAGGTCACCCGGTTCAATCGGCCAGAGATTTCCCCAGCATACTTTGAAAGGGAAAAGGATGGCTGGCCGAATGGGCGGGACAAAAGTGACGGTTAGGAATTTAGAGGTTGTTAAAATAGATAAAGACACTGGAATCCTGGCGATTAAAGGAGCGATGCCCGGAAGAAGAGGGACGAAGTTAAAGATCTATGGAAGTTAAATTGTACAATCAATCAGGCGAAGAAGTCGGAAACATTGAATTACCAGATGCTGTTTTTAATGTGCCAATAAATCAAGATTTGATTCATCAGGCAGTGGTGATTCAAAGGGCAAACGCCAGAAAAATTTTGGCTCACGCAAAAGGAAGAAGCGAAGTAAGAGGTGGCGGTAAAAAACCGTGGCGCCAGAAAGGCACTGGCCGGGCTCGCCACGGTTCAATAAGGTCGCCGATTTGGAAAGGAGGCGGAGTAACTCATGGGCCTCTCAAGCAAAAAGTCTATTTTAAAAATATAAATAAAAAAGCCAAACAAAAAGCTCTTTTTATGGCTTTGAGTTCAAAAGTTAAAGACGGTCAGTTGATGGTTTTAGATTCAATTTCTTTGATTGAAGCCAAAACCAAAAAAATGAAAGAGATCATAGATAAAATTTCAGTTAACCTGCCGGAATACAAAAAGAGTAGAAAAAAAACCAGTTCAATTTTATTGGTTCAGTCCGATTCGGACAAGTTTTTGATCAGGGCCGCTAGAAACTTAGATTTTGCCAAGGTAGTTCGGGCCGACGGTTTGAATACGATTGATGTTTTAGAAAAAAAATACCTGGTTTTATTAAAAAATGCGATACCGGTGATTGAAAAGACATATCTAAAAAATATTTAAATATATCAAGTATGATGTTATTCGGCAAAAAGAAAAAAAAAATAGAAGAGGAATCAAAAGAAGCTGAAAAAAAAGAGGCCAAACTTGGTTTACCTGAAGGTAAAGACCCACGGTTTTATAAAATAATAGAGAAGCCAGTTCAAACCGAAAAAGCAGTCGCGTCTAGACAGAATAAATATGTTTTTAAGGTTTGGCGAAAAACCAACAAGATTGAAGTCAGGAAAGCGGTTGAAAAATTATACGAGGTTAAAGTTAAGGACGTGAAAATAATCAATACGTTTGGCAAAAAGAGGCAGGTCGGCCGGCTTAAAGGATGGAAGCCGGGGTTTAAGAAGGCAGTCGTAACCCTGGAAAAAGGACATACCATAGCGATAACTTAAATAAAATATCAAATATCAAAAATCAAAATGATAAATCAAAATTCTCAAATTTTAATATTTAATTTTTTATATGAAAATTTATAAACCAATAACTCCAGGAAGAAGGCAGATGACCGGTTACGATTTCAGCGGTTTAACTAAAACCAGGCCTTTAAAATCTTTGACTAAGAATTTCAAAAGAAGTTTTGGCCGTGCCAATGTCGGAAGAATCACTTCAAGGCATTTAGGCGGCGGCCATAAAAAATTATACCGTTTGATTGATTTTAAGCAGAACAAAATAGATATACCGGCTAAAGTGAGTACTATTGAATACGATCCATATCGGTCATCTAGGGTTGCCTTGATTATCTATGCTGACGGAGAAAAGAGGTATATTTTATTGCCTGACGGGCTTAAGGTTGGAGAAAAGATACAGTCTTTTTCCGGCAAGGGAAATTTGGATACCGGCAACAGGATGAAATTAAAATTCATTCCTCAAGGAACCTTGGTTCATAATATTGAATTAAATCCAGGCCAGGGCGGGAAAATGGCCAGATCAGCCGGTTCTTCGGCTCAAGTTCTGACTCAAGATACCAAATATACTCAGCTTAAAATGCCTTCCGGAGAAATAAGAATGGTTTTGTCGGAAAGCCGGGCTTCGATAGGCCAGATTTCAAATCCCGAGCATATTCATATCAGCCTTGGGAAAGCCGGAAGGTCGCGTTGGCTTGGTAAAAGGCCGAAAGTCCGCGGTTCAGCTATGAATCCGGTTGATCATCCTCACGGTGGTGGCGAAGGAAGGCAGGGCATCGGTTTACCCGGTCCTAAAACCCCTTGGGGCAAACCGGCCCGGGGAAAGAGAACCAGGAAGAAAAAGAAGAAGTCGAGCGGGTTAATCATCAAACGGAGAAAATAAAAAAGTTTAAAAGTTCAAATATTTAAAGTTATGTCACGAAGTTTAAAAAAAGGACCATACGTAGATTTAAAACTGCTAAAAAAATTAGCTAAGCTTAAAGCCGGCGATAAAACAATTATTAAAACCTGGTCGCGGGACTCATCCGTTACTCCGGAGATGATCGGTTTTACTATCGGCGTTCATAACGGCAAAATTCATATTCCGATTTTTATCGCCGAAGAGATGGTCGGTCATAAATTGGGCGAATTTAGTTTAACCAAGAAATTCACCAGGCATGGCGGAAAGATGCAGAGAGAACTTGAAGCCCAAGCCAAATTAAAAGAAATAGAAACGGCCAAGACAGCAAAAGTGGCCGAAGAAACGAAGAAGTAAGTCAGTTAATTAGTTAAACAGTTGAATAGTTAGATAGTTAAAAAATTCAGAGACTAATCAACTAATTAACTATTTAACTAAAACTATGCCTCAAATAAAAGCCCAACTGAATTATCTGCGTATATCTCCCCGAAAAGTCAGGGCTGTTGCCGGTTTACTTAAAGGGCTTGATGTTGATGAGGCCATAGCTCAGCTTAGTTATTTGACCAGAAGGCCGACCAAGCCGATTTTAAAGCTTTTAAATTCAGCTGTTTCCAATGCAAGGCATCTCGGGCTTGATAAGAATTATCTTTATATAAAAGAAATAATGGTTAATGAAGGGATGAAATTAAAAAGATATAAGCCCAAAGGCTTCAGTCTTGTAATGCCGATTCAGAAAAAAACTTCGCATATAAAAATAGTTTTGGACGAACTTTCGGAAGAAAAAAAGAAAAAGAAAGAAAAGTTAATAGCTAAAATGCCGAAAGTTGAAGAGAAGAAACCTTCTTTTGCCAAGGATACGGAGGGTGAGAAAGAAGTAAAAATTAAAAAACCGAAGTTTGGCAAGGAGATGGAAAGAGTTTCAAAGAAAGGAGGATTTGGCGGAATTAAGACATTGGGTCGAAAATTATTCAGAAGAAAAGTGGTTTAAAAAATTCGATATATCGCTGCCCTACTAGACACCCCGGAGGGTCATATTTCAAAATATCTAAATCATGGGACAGAAAACTTCACCAATTTCAATGAGATTAGGTTTTACCCAAGACTGGCGCTCCCGGTATTTTTCCAAACGCGAAATGATCAAGTATTTAAAAGAAGATGTCAAAATCCGTGAATTTTTAATTAAAAAATTGAGGTTTATGGGTATAGCCCGGATTGAAATTGAAAGGACGGCTGGCCAGATGAAAGTAATAATTTTTACTTCAAGGCCGGGCTTGATTATCGGCCGCGGCGGGACCGGAAGCGAAGAGCTTAAAAAAGAAATTGATAAGTTGATTGGCACTATCCCGGTGAGAATTGAAATTCAGGAATATAAAGGCCCGGAAAGCTCGGCGGCAATAATGGCCGAGCAGATTGTTGAGCGAGTTGAAAAAAGGACGCCTTTTCGAAGAACTATCAAGCAGGCTTTGGCAAAAATAATATCAAATCGGGAAGTCAAAGGGGCCAAGATTCAAATTAAGGGCCGTCTGGACGGAAAGGAAATCGCCCGGACTGAGCACCTAGAAGAAGGATTGATGCCGCTTCAAAAATTGACCGCCGATATAGATTTTGCTAAAAATACGGCTTATACCACCTATGGAACAGTTGGGGTAAAAGTTTGGATTTATAAAGGCGATGTAAAAAATGGCATTTCAACCAAGAAGGATTAAATATCCAAAAGTTCATAAAGGCCGATTAAAGAAAGTCTCGAGCCGAGGTGTTGATTTAGCTTTCGGCTCCTATGGCCTTAAGACTATCGAATCAAGCTGGATAAAGGTCAATCAAATAGAAGCGGCCAGAAGGACTTTAATCAGGCGTCTTCAAAAAGGAGGAAAAATTTGGGTTAGGATTTTTCCCGACAAACCCCGGACCGCCAGAAGTCCGGAACTTGGAATGGGCGGTGGAGCCGGAAGTATGAGTCATTTTGTCGCGCCGGTTGAAGCAGGCAGAATTTTATTCGAGCTTGATGGCATTTCTGAGGACGCGGCCAAAGAGGTTTTTAAATTGGCCAGCCATAAATTGCCGGTAAAGACCAGATTTGTAAAACGCTGAGCGTTTTTTATAACCCCGCTTAGCGGGGTAAAGAGATAAAAATGACCGAGGAATTAAAGAAAAAAAGAAAACTAAAGGGGTTAGTGGTTTCAGACAAGATGGAGAAAACCATCGTGGTTTCGGTTATCCGTTTGAAAAAACACCCCAAATACAAAAAATATTTCAAGGTTACCAGAAAATTCAAAGCCCATGATGAGAATAATGAGTATCATATGGCTGACAAAGTAGTAATAGAAGAAACGAGGCCGCTGTCGAAAGACAAAAGATGGGTAGTAATTGGCAAAGCCGATTGAGTTTAAATATTTTATCATGATTCAACTTCGTTCGATTATCAAAGTTACGGATAATTCCGGTGCCAAAATCATTGGTGTAATTAGAGTTTTGAAAGGCCATAAGGGAAGATACGGCGAAATCGGCGATATCGTCGTTGGTTCGGTCAAGGAGGCAGAACCGAGAAAGACAGTCAAGAAAAAGGACATAGTCCGCGCTTTGATTGTAAGACAAAAAAAATCTCTTAGAAGATTAGACGGTTCCTATGTGAGATTTGATGACAACGCCGTAGTGATAATTGAAGGCAAAGAGCCGAAAGCGACCAGAGTCTTTGGTCCAATAGCCAGAGAAATAAAAGAAAGAGGTTTTAATACGGTTGCTTCAATGGCCGAAGAATTAGTTTAAATTATTATGCATATTCGAACGGGTGATACAATCATGATGCTTATCGGCAAAGATAAAGACAAAACAGGAAAAATACTGCAAGTTTTGCCAAAGAGCGGAAAGGCTGTGGTTGAAAGCCTAAACCTAATTAAAAGGCACCAGCGGCCCAAGAAACAAGGCCAAAAAGGGGAGATTATTTCAAGACCGAGGCCGATTGATATTTCGAATGTGATGCTGATTTGCCGGCATTGTAAGAAACCGGCGCGGATGGGGTTAAAGCGCGAAGGCAAAAAGATAATTAGGGTTTGCAAAAAATGCCAAGGCGAGAATTAATTAGTTGCTTAGTTTAAACTATCTAACTATTCAACTTCTAACTACTCAACTATTTAACTAAACTATGCCAAGATTACAAGATAAATATCGCAAAGAAGTTATACCATCGATGATGGCGAAATTTGGTTATAAGAATATAATGGCTATTCCGAAGATTGAGAAAGTCGTGATAAATGTCGGATCAGGAAGAATAGATTCCGAGCCGAAATTCAAAGAAAGGATTCAAAAAGATATTGCCGCAATTTGTGGCCAGAAGCCGGCTTCAAGATCAGCCAAAAAATCGATTTCGGGGTTTAAGATCAGAGAGGGAATGACGGTTGGTCTTATCTCCACTTTAAGAGGGAAAAGGATGTATGATTTTCTGGACCGTCTGATTTCGGTTGCCCTTCCCAGATCTCGCGATTTCCGGGGTATTGACTCCAAATCGTTTGATCAAAAGGGCAGTTTGAATATGGGCATAAGAGAGCAGATAATTTTTCCGGAAGTGAATTACGAATCATCCAAAGATATTTTTCCTTTCCAAATTACGGTTGTGACTACGGCCGGAACCAAAGAAGAAGGGATGGAATTATTGAAATTAATGGGATTTCCTTTAAGAAATGGCTAAAAAATCACTAGTTGCCAGATTGAATAAACCGAAAAAATACAAAGTTAGAAAAGTTAACCATTGTTTTATTTGCGGCCGGACAAGGGGTTATATCAGAAAATTTGATTTATGCCGGATACATTTTCGGGAGTTAGCGTCGAGAGGGGAAATTCCGGGGATAAAGAAATCATCATGGTAAAGCCAGAGTTTAGTTTAAAAGTTTAAAAATTCATGGATTCAACTTCAGATTTTTTCATCAGAATAAAAAACGCCTACCTGGTTAAAAAAGACCGGGTGATTGTGCCTTTTTCAAGAATGAAATACGAAATGGCTAAAATTTTGGAGCAAAGCGGTTTTGTTTTGGCTGTCCGAAAAAAAAAGAAAATAAAAAAAACTGGATACGAAGAATTGTTTCTGGATTTGAAATTGAAATATGAAGGGGATGAACCTGCATTCAGCAATGTCAAACTTCTTTCAAACCCGAGCCGGCGGATTTATTTGAAGAAAAGCGAAATCAGGCCGGTTAAAGACGGCTACGGTATTTTGATAATTTCCACTTCGCGCGGGATTATGACAGGCGAGGAGGGGAAAAAGCTTGGTCTTGGCGGCCAGGCGATAGCGGAAGTTTGGTGATTTATTAACTGACTATGAGTAGAATCGGCAAGCAACCAATTAAGATTCCTGAAGGCGTTGAAATAAAAATCAGCGATGATTTGATTTTGGTAAAAGGTCCGAAAGGCGAGTTGTCAGAAAAGATTCATCCTTTGATATCGGTTAGCGAAAGCGGCGGATTAATAATGGTTCAGCCGAAAAATAATACAAAAGAAGCCTCGGCTTTATGGGGGACTTTTCGTTCTTTGATTAATAATATGGTCAAAGGCGCAAAAGAAGGTTTTGAGAAAGTTTTGCTTTATGAGGGAATTGGTTTTAAATCGGAAGTGAAACAGGATTCTTCAGTTGAATCGGGAAGAGTACTGGAATTAAACGTTGGATTTACTCATCCGGTCAGAATCCCGGCTCCCCAAGGCATTAACTTTAAAGTCGAAAAAAACCAAATTACTGTTTCCGGAGCTGATAAGGAGCTGGTCGGCCAGATTGCGGCAAATATAAGGAAAGTAAGGCCGCCCGAGCCATATAAAGGTAAAGGGATAAGATATAAGGACGAAGTGATAATCAGAAAGGCAGGGAAGAAAGCGGTCGCCGCCGGATAAAATCATGAATATCAAAATAAAACGAAAAAATAAAATAAGACGCCATAAACGTGTTAGGGCGTTGGTGAAAGGCACACAAGTCAGGCCCCGTCTTTCTGTTTTTCGGTCAAACAAACGCATTTACGCCCAATTAATTGATGATTCTAGGGGGACGATTTTATTGAGCGTGAGCGATATCAAAACATCCGCTTCCAAGGTTGGGGAAAATTTGGCGAAAAAAGCGATAGAGAAAGGGATAGATTCAGTTGTTTTTGACAGAGGGGGTTACAAATACCACGGTCGGGTTAAGGCTTTAGCCGAAGGGGCGAGGCAGGGAGGACTGAAGTTTTAGAAAACAATAAGTAAAAAATAATAGAATGGAAGAAATAAAAAGAACAGATAATAATTCAAGCAAAGAAGTTTCCGAATACGACCAGAAAGTTTTGGATATCGCCAGAGTGACCCGGGTCACTAAGGGCGGTAAAAGATTCACTTTCAGGGTGGCTATTGTTATTGGCGATAAGCATGGGAAGGTCGGCTTTGGCATCGGCAAGGGGCTTGACGTTGCCCGGTCGGTTGAAAAAGCTTTTAGGCAAGCCAAAAAGAATTTAATCAATGTTGTTATTTTTAGAGAAGGAACGATTTCACATCGCGTTGAGGCAAAAGTTAATAGCGCGGTTGTTTTCTTAAAACCAGCGCCGAAAGGAAGCGGAGTCAAAGCCGGCGGCCCGATGCGGGTTATTGCTAAATTAGCCGGGATTGAAGATGTCTCCGGAAAAATAATTTCCAGAAGTAATAATAAAATCAATGTCGCTAAAGCGACGATCGAAGCGCTAAAAAAACTAAAGAATCAAAAATAAAATGCAGCTATACGAATTAAAACCATTACAAAAAAGAAAAAATAAAAAACGGGTCGGCCGGGGCGGCAAACGAGGCACTTATTCCGGCAAAGGGCAAAAGGGCCAGAAATCAAGAGCCGGCGCCGGAGTAAAGCCGGGATTCCGCGGCGGCGACACTCCGCTTTGGAAGAAATTCCACAAAGCCAGAGGCGCGACCAAAAAGCTTGATATAAAAAAGCGTGGATTTCAATTGCGCCATCCCAGGCCCGGAATCGTGAATTTAAGAGATTTGGAAAGGAATTTTTCAGACAGCGAAATTGTTTCGCCTGAAACTTTGATGGAAAAAGGGTTGGTGAAAAAAGTAAAGCATGGTGTTAAAATACTAGGCAAAGGCGATTTGCGGAAAAAGTTAGTATTTAAAGGCGTAGCGATGTCGAAGTCGGTAAAAGAAAGAGTCGCGAGGATATAAAAAACGGAAAGCTTTTCTCGGGTATAGCCAATTTCTTCGCTGGGGATCCCTTCTTGGAAATGGCGCGCCACTTTATTCGAATTGCCGACAATTTTGGATCCTCCACCAGCAATTGTCATTCGGCAATTCTTCGTAAAGATAGCGGCCATTTCTCAAGAACACTTCCCGTCTCAGAAATTGGCTATACCCTTGCGCTTTCCGTTTTTTAACTATACTCTCGCACTTAGTCATTAAAAGATTCCGTCCACAATCAGAATTGTGTTCGGCGAAGTCCAGAATTATGACATAAAAAGAAAATAGCCATAAGACTATAAAACTGTTCGACTGGACTACTATATCGATTTCTGATTTGATTATTGAAAGTAGGTGAGTCTTTCCGATTTCTAATAAAGCCCGCAGGGTATAGCCATTAAGGAACCTCATGAGCCGAGCCGTAAAGAGAAGATATTATTTGTAGCGAGGCGAATGAGGAGCGAGGGTTTTTTCTTAAAAACAGAAGTTAAGCTTTGAATTAAATTGTACGAGGCCGAGCGTTTCCGAAATGGCTGTACCCGAGAGGCTTTATTCTTTTAGAAATCGGCTAAAGGCAAGCTAAACATTTAATGGATAAAATTTTGAAACTGTTTAAAATTCCTGATTTGAGAAAGAGAGTGGTTTTTATATTGGCGCTTTTGGTTGTTTTTCGGATGGTTGCCGCGATTCCGGTGCCGGGAATCGATACTTCGCGTTTAGCCCAGTTTTTTTCCCAGAACCAGCTTTTTGGCTTAATCAGTTTATTCACCGGCGGCGGTTTGGAAACTTTATCAATCGTGATGCTCGGCGTCGGTCCTTATATAACCGCTTCAATCATCATGCAGCTTTTGACTATGATTTTCCCCCAGCTTGAACAGATGTATAAGTACGAAGGCGAGGCCGGAAGGCAGAAGTTCAATCAGTATTCGCGTTTTTTGACTGTGCCTCTGGCCCTGCTTCAGGGCTTTGGATTTTTGACTTTGCTTTCCCGGCAAGGGGTTATAGGCGTTTTATCTTTAAACCAATGGCTTATTTCTTTAATCGTGGTTACGGCCGGAACAATATTTATAATGTGGCTTGGCGAGTTGATTACGGAAAAGAATCTCGGTAATGGGATTTCGCTTTTGATTTTCGCCGGTATCGTCAGCCAGGGTCCGCAGGCGATAAGGCAGCTTTATTTCGGCTATGACCCGAGCCAACTTTTTACTTATGCCGGTTATTTCATTTTGGCTTTGGTAATAATCGGGGGCGTGGTCTATATCACTGAAGCCCAGAGGCAGATTCCGATAAATTACGCTAAGCGTGTCCGTGGTTTTAAGATGTATGGCGGCGTTTCAACTTATCTGCCTTTGCGGGTCAATCAGGCCGGCGTGATTCCGATAATTTTTGCTTTGTCCATTTTGCTCTTCCCGGGAATGGTGGCTAATTTTTTCGCCGGATCAAACATTGCTTTTCTCTCCGGACTAGCCCAGGGCTTTAACAGATTTTTGAATAATCAACTGATTTATGGAAGCTTGTATTTTATTTTGGTTGTCGCTTTCACCTATTTTTACACGGCCATCACTTTTGATCCGAAATCAATTTCTGAAAATATCCAGAAGCAGGGCGGCTATATTCCCGGCATCCGGCCCGGACCGTCAACCGCCCAGTTTTTGACTCATCTCTTAAATCGGATTACTTTGGTCGGCGCCGTCTTTTTGGGCCTGATTGCGGTTTTACCTTCTGTTGTCCAGGGCTTGACTGGGATTAGCGCTTTTACTCTCGGCGGTACTTCGCTTCTGATTATGGTTTCGGTGGCCTTGGAGGTGATGAAGCAAGTAGAGTCTCAACTTTCGATGTATGAATATTAGTTTGCGAAAAGCCTCTCGGGTACAGCCATTTCGGAAACGCTCGGCCTCATACAACTTTTATACTAAACTTATTTTCTGTTTATCAGAATAAACCCTCGCTCCTCATTCGCCTCGCTACATATCTTAATCTTCTCTTAACGGCTCGGCTCATGAGGTTCCTCAATGGCTATACCCTGCGGGCTTTTCGTCTAAATCCTACGACTCTTGCGCTATTTTAAAAGGTGTGTTACTATAAGATTTAAGAAAGGAGAAGATGATGAAACAAGAGCAGTTCTGCAAGTTAGTAGAGGCAATTCGTTCCGCTTACCGCGAGATGTGCGAGGCGGGCGAATGCTCGTGCGTTACCGTTGAGGAGCACGAAAAGAATCTTAGGGGGAGGTGATGTACTTTGACAGGCATGATAGTGTTTGCGTTCGCTTTGCGGAGAATAGGCCAAAGTCCTTGCAATATTCGTTTGGCTCAAGCAGCTAAGCGGATAATTGATGAGGCCGATGACACGATTGTTGTAGTCGTTCAACGAACCACAGCGATCGCTCTCCGAGAATTAGGAATTTCGGTCAAACACATTATCGAAAGGCGGCCGGGGTACGAAGGGTCGGAAGAAGTGGTCAGGCAGGCGGCTCGGGTCTTTCGCCAGAAGGGTATCAAGGAAGTAATTCTGGTTGCCCAGCCGTTCCTTCAGTTAACCAAGTGTATCCAACTGGTCCGAAAGGCAGGTTTCCGAACGCCATCGTTCTGGAAACTTTGCCGGATGATTGGTTGGATTGGGTTTGACCGTCAGTCGGTCCAACCCTGGACTCGCGGCCCAGTTCGTTTGGTGTTCTACACATTCCGACAAATGTTCCTCGGCTATCGGCCGCCGCCGGAACTGTCGGAGTGATCACGCCGTCGGCATCTCATTCTATGAGATGTCGGCGGCTTTTTTCATTCAATTTATTTTGTTATTGTTTAATTGATGTATAAAGTCATCTTCTTAATCGGGCCGCCAGGGTCAGGGAAGGGGACTCAAGCCGAGCTTTTAGCCAAAGAACTCGGTTTTTACCATTTTGAAATTTCAAAAGTGATTGAAGAAAAGTTCAAAAACGCCGAAGCCAGCGACAAAGAAATCACCCATCAGAAAGAACACTGGATTACAGGGGAGTTGATTCATCCGGAATTTGTTTCAAGCTGGTTTATAGAAGAAGTCGAGTCACTTAAAGATAAAGTAAGCGGTTTTGTTTTTTCAGGTTCAGCCAGAACTTTGCAGGAAGCCGGAAAAGAAATTCATTATTTGGAGAAAATTTACGGCAAGGAAAACATTGCGGCAGTTGAAATAAAACTGAGCGAGGAAGAATCGGTGAAAAGAAACAGCCATCGCCGGATTTGTTCAAAAAATCGCCATCCGATTCCGAATTTTCCTGAATATGCCAATATGAAAGTTTGTCCGGAAGACGGTTCGGAAATTATCACCCGGCCGTTAGACAAACCGGAAATTATAAGAGAGAGATATCGGGTTTACCTTAGAGAAACAATGCCGGTGATTGAATATTTCAGGCAGAACAGATATAAAGTGATAGAAGTTAAGGGTGAACAGCCGATTGAGAAAGTGTTTCAGGATATTAGAAAGCAGTTATGATTTCGATTAAGACCGAAGAAGAAATCAGAATAATGGAAGAGGGCGGGAAAACTTTGGCCGATATTTTAAAAAAACTGTCAGATGAAGTTAAACCGGAGATTGCCACTTTGAAATTAGAAGAATCAGCCCGCCGGATGATTAAAGAAGCCGGAGTAGAGCCGGCTTTTTTGGGTTTTAAGGATTATCCGGCGGTTTTGTGCACTTCTGTTAATGAAGAAGTAGTCCATGCTAAACCTTCTTATAAAGTATTAAAGGAAGGCGATTTACTTAAAATTGATATGGGGATTCTTTACAGAGGATTTTATACTGATTCGGCGATTACTCTGCTTGTAACAGATTGGGCCATTCCTAAGATAGAACAACAAGAAGAGTATCTTCAGAAAAATAAACTGATTAAAATTACAAAAGAATGTCTTGAAATCGGGATTTCTCAAGCAAAAATCGGGAATACAATCAGCGATATTTCAAATGCTATCCAAAAACACGCCGAGAAAAACGGTTTTTCGGTAATCAGGGATTTGGTCGGTCACGGAATCGGCCGCGATTTGCATGAAGAGCCGGAAGTGCCTAATTTTGGGAGTCTGGGTATGGGTCCGCGCTTGAAGCAAGGAATGGTGATTGCTATTGAACCAATGCTTTCAGTCGGTTCTCACGAAGTCCTGGAAGATAAAAAAACTTTGGCTTGGATAACAAAAGATAATTCTTTATCAGCCCATTTTGAGCATACCGTCGCCGTCACCAAAAACGGCCCACTGGTTTTAACGGAGTAAAGCTGATATTATTTCAGGAAATAAAAATGTATTTATCGGTTATAATTCCTACATACAACGAAGCTCATAAAATTATCAATAATCTAACTTCCATAAGAGATTATTTATCTCAACAGCCGTACGATTGGGAAGTTATAATTGTTAATGACGGTTCTACAAACAATACCGCCGAATTGGTTGATAATTTTATTAAACAGAATCATGGTTTTAGACTTATAGATAATAAAAAAAATCATGGCAAGGGCTATGTGGTTAAGCAGGGAATGCTTGTAGCAAAAGGTGGATTTCGTCTTTTTACCGATGCTGATGGTTCAACCACAATAGACCATTTAGAAAAGTTTTGGCCCCATACCAAAGAGAGATACGATATTATTATTGGTTCAATTGAAATTGAAGGGGCTAAGATTTTTGAATATGCCCAGTGGTATAGAAGGTGGCTTGGCCGGCTTTCAAAATATCTAATCCGTTTTCTTACCGGACTCTGGGAGATTCATGACACTCAAAGAGGATTTAAATTATTTACGGCTAAAGCCGCTGAAGATGTTTTTTCAAAAATAAAAATTGACCGTTTTGGCTTTGATTTTGAGGTTTTGGCTTTGGCCAAGAAAAAAGGTTATAAAATAAAAGAAGTGGCGGTAGTTTGGAATAATCCATCAAAAACTACAGTCAATCTCAAAAGCTATATCGAAACGTTTAAAGAATTAATCAGAGTCCGCTGGTATTTATGGACAAATTATTAAGCGAATTCAGACAGGATTTGGTTTCCGGGGGCTGGGTTTTGTTTTCTGCAGAAAGAACCCACTCCATAAGAAAATTTGAAGATTCTTTTCAGTCCAAAGACGGTTGTCCTTTTGAAGATCCTGAAAAATCAGGCCAGGAAATTATCTGGAGCTGGCCGGACAAAAAGAACTGGCGGGTTATGATTATTAAAAATAAGTATCCAGCGGTTCTGTCAGGGGTTTGTACTCCGACGAGATACTTCGGGCCGTTTAATGTTCATGACGGCGTTGGGGAGCATAATGTCATAATTTTTAAAGATCACGACATTCCTTTTGCCGACTTCAGCGTTGAGCAGGCCGTTGATGCGATTCGGGTTTATAAAAAAAGATACCAGGAGATGGTTCAAGCTTCGGAGTGCGTGGAATACATAATGATTTTTCACAATTACGGCAAGGAAGCTGGGGCCAGTATTTTTCATCCGCACTCGCAAATTATTTCTTTGCCAATCTTACCGCCCGATGTTTTAAGAAGCCTAAATGGTTCCTATAAATTTTACCAAGAAAATAAAAAGCGGGTTTATGGTGTAATAATTGATTGGGAAATTGAGCAGAAAAAAAGAATTGTCTATGAAAATGATTTTTTTGTCGCTTTTTGCCCTTTTATTTCCAAGTTTCCTTATGAGGTGAGGATATTTTCGAAAGATAGCCATGCCCATTTTGAAAAGATGCCTGATGAATTTGACAAATATTTGGCTGATGTCCTTTTGGCCGTTTTGAAAAAAATCAGAAAAGTTCTGAATAATCCGCCCTATAATTTTTTCATTCACACCGCGCCGGCGAAAGAGAGTAAATTTGAGGCTAATTTTCACGAATTCTACCATTGGCACGTAGAGATTCTGCCTAAACTCTCCATTTCAGCCGGTTTTGAGCTCGGCACCGGGGTGGATATAAATATGGTTGATCCGGACGTGGCGGCCGAGGAATTGAGAAATGCTTAACTTAATTTCATTGATCGGCCAATGGTCTTTGGATATTTTAAGTCAAGGAGGATACTTTGGCGTTTTTTTGCTTTCAATCGCCGACCGGCTCGCTTTTCAGCTTATCCCTGGAGAAATTATCTTTTCTCTGCTTGGTTTTTTGATAAGCCAGGCAAGGTTTAATTTTTTTCCGGCTTTGATATTAACGGTAGCTGGGAATTTCATCGGCGATGCCGTTATTTATTTTGTTTCTTTGAAGGGCGGCCGCAAAGTGGTTGAAAAATTCGGCAGATATTTTTCTATTTCCGGATATGAATTGGAGCATACCGAAAAATTATTTAAGAAGCATGGAGGCAAGTTGATTTTTTGGGGTCGGTTTATTCCCGTCGTCGTTACTTTCATTTCTATTCCGGCCGGTTTGGCCAAAATGAATTTCAAAAAGTTTTCCATTTTTACTTTTTTAGGTTCTTTGCCGAGAAATTTCATTTTAATCTTTCTGGGTTTTAAACTGGGCGAAAATTGGCCCTTAATCATCAGGTTTTTAGAGAAGAGCCAATCTGTTATAATTTGGGTGTTGGTCGGAGCGATTGTCTGGTATATTTTCAGGCATTTGAAGAAAAGACATTTAACTCATAATTAGAAATATGGAGAAAAAAATTGCTGTAGCTAATTGGAAAATGAACCCTCAAACATTTCGTGAAGCCGAAGAGCTTTTATTTTCGATTATAGAAACGGTAAAAGAACAAAAAAGCACCAAAGTTATTCTTTGCCCTCCCTTTGTTTGGTTAACCGATCTTTCTCATAAATATAAAAATGATATAAGCTTTGGCGCTCAAGATGTTTTTTGGGAAGATAGCGGGGCTTATACTGGCGAAATCTCGCCGAAAATGCTTTCGTCTTCCGGGGTGGAGTACGTGATTATCGGCCATTCCGAACGTCGTGCTTTGGGTGAAACGGATGAGATGATAAATAAAAAACTGAAAGCGGCCCTAAGAAACGGACTAACGCCGATCTTGGCCGTCGGCGAAAAGAAAAAAAGTGATAATAGAAAAGAAATTTTATCATCTCAACTGGATGTCGATTTAAAAGGAATTGATTCTTCCAAAATTATTATCGTTTACGAACCGGTTTGGGCAATTGGTACCGGCGACGCCGAAACTCCGGAACATACCATTGAGGCGGTCAAAATTATTAAAAGCGTAGTCGGCGACGCGCCGGTTTTATACGGCGGCAGCATTGATTCTAAAAATGTTGCCGATTTTATCTCAAAACCGGAGATCGGCGGAGTCTTGGTTGGCGGGGCGAGCGTGGATCAAAAAGAATTTAAAAAAATAATGGAGATTGTTTCTTCTTTTCAATGAAAAAAATTCAGGAACTCGAAGATTTAAAGAATAAAAAAGTTTTTTTGAGAGTGGATTTTAACGTACCGCTTACGCAATCTCCAATCACTAATCACCAATTAGTAATATCAGATGTTTACCGAATCAAAGCCCATAAAGAAACAATAGATTTTTTAGTTTCGGCTGGAGCTGAAATTGCTTTGATAAGCCACATAGAGAAGAGTTTTAAAGACATTTTTGGTAAAATCGGAGAAATTTTGGGTCATCAGCTTAATTTTGAAGAAGATATTTTAAATCCACAATTGAATTCACCGCTGACTCTCTTTGAAAGCATCAGAAGATACGAAGGGGAAGAAATAAACGATGCCGGTTTTGCCGAAGATTTGGCGAAAAATTTCGATATTTACGTTAATGACGCTTTTTCGGTTTCTCATCGTAATCACGCTTCGGTTTCGACAATAACCAAGTTCTTGCCTTCTTATGCCGGTTTTTTAATGGAAAAAGAATTGAGTAATTTGGAAAAAGTTTTAAATGCGCCGGCTGAAGGGAAGACCGTAATTTTGGGCGGGGCCAAAATTTCTACCAAAATTCCGGTGATAAAAAATTTTCTGGACAAGGCCGATCATATTTTAATCGCCGGTGCTTTAGCTAATACAATTTTTAAATTCAAGGGTTTGGCCATAGGCCGGTCAACAGTTGAAGATTCAGAAATGACAGAAACATTAAAACAAACAGACTGGAATGATCCAAAAATTTTGCTTCCTAAAGACATAGTTGTTTCAGAAGATTCTAAAGGATCCGCAAAAGTATTACCAATTAAGAATTTAGAGGATAATCAAATGATTCTGGATATTGGTCCGGAAACGGCCAAGCAATTTTCGGAAATAATAAAAAAATCAAAAACAGTTATTTTCAACGGGCCGCTCGGGCTGGCCGAGGTTGAGGTTTTTTCAGCCGGAACAAAAATAGTTTTAGATTCAATAATCCGTTCCAGTGTTTTTTCGGTTATTGGCGGCGGAGACACTTTAGCTTTTGTTGAAAAACTGAACTTATTAGATAAATTCAGTTATGTTTCCACCGGCGGCGGAGCAATGCTGGAATTTTTGGCGGAGAATAGACTGCCCGGATTAGAAGCATTAGGATACTATGATTGAAAATCAAAAAATTACAAAAGATACTGTGGTTTTATATCACGCCGAATGCAGCGACGGTTTTGGCGGGGCTTTTGCGGCCTGGAATAAATTCGGCGAGGAGGCCGATTATATTCCGATAGAGCACCAGGCGCCCTTACCCGAAGGCTTAAACGGAAAACAGATTTTTTTTGTTGACATTGTTCCGGCCGAAGCAATTCTTAAAAAAGTGATTAACGACAATATTTCAGTTATCGCGATTGACCATCATAAAACCAGCGAAGCCAAAATGAATTTATTTAAAGAACACTCTTTTGATAATAATCATTCCGGCTCGGTTTTGGCTTGGAAGTATTTTAATCCAGAAAAATCAGTTCCAAAACTTTTGCTTTTAATTGAAGATATGGATTTATGGAAATGGGAATATTCGGAAACAGAGCGGTTCATCTCAGCCCTCGCTCTTTATGATTATAATTTTCAGACTTGGGATAAAATTGCCTCTGATATTGAAAATCCTGAAAGATTTTCCGAATATCTTAAAAAAGGTGAAGTCATCCTGGAATACAATAAAAATATTATAAAGAGATTAAGCGGAGCCGCAATTTTGGTGGCGTTCGATAGTTATAAGATTTATGCTGTCAATGCCCCGCATTTTATCAACGGCCGGGTAGCTCATAATTTAATAAAAGAATCTTCCCCATTTGCTATTGCTTGGTTTCAGGAAAAAGATATGATTCATGTTTCTTTGCGATCTGACGGTTCGGTTGATGTTTCCGAAATCGCCAAAAAATACGGGGGTGGGGGGCATAAAGCCGCGGCCGGTTTTTCTTTTCCGGCCGGACAGGAGTTTCCCTGGAAAATCATAAAAAATGAGTAATTCGAAATTTATAATTCATACAGATGGAGGGGCTCGCGGGAATCCAGGTCCAGCGGCTATCGGCGTAGTTATTGAAAGCTTCCCCTCTCAAATTTTTGACAAATCAAAAACTTGGGAGGGTAAAGGAGAGACCAAGAAATACGGCGAATATATCGGCGAGGCGACCAATAATGAAGCCGAGTATCAAGCGGTGATTTTCGCCTTGAAAAAATTGAAGCAGTTAATCGGAAAGGAAAAATCAAAATCAGAGGCCGAGGTTGAGATTTATTTAGACAGTGAGCTTTTAGTTTGTCAGTTTAATGGTGAATACAAAATTAAAGAAAAGAAACTCCAGCAGCTTTTTTTAGAGGTTTGGAATTTAAAGCAGGATTTTAAAAACGTAAGTTTCAAAAATATCCCGCGAGAAAACAATCGAGGCGCGGACAAGCTGGTTAATCAGGCCTTGGATAAAGAGTTGTCAAGATTGGATTTATAGACAAAAAAATCGATATTCATCGATTTTTTTGTGTTCCTTGGTAAATCTGTAAGCCGAATTCTGTATTTGTGTAATCATTTATCTAGCCCCGGCGTTACCGTCGGGGTCAAGCGGCATTCCTCGCTAAGCGGGGCTCAGCCTTGCACCCGGATAAGGATTTAGCGGATCCTGATGTTGCCGTCAGGATACTCGTTTCACTCCGATGCTTTGAACCCATCACATCGGACTAAGCTTAACTTGATGAAATCAAATCTTTGGGTTTGCTTTCCTCAGTCTTGCGACTTTGGACGTCTCTGGTCGCACCTCTATGCTTACGCACGACGGGCGTTACCCGTTACCTTTGCCTAATTAAAAAGGCTAGGTGTTCGGACTTTCCTCTCTCTGCTAAAATGATTAATAGAGAGCGATTACCCGATTTGCCAAAGAACAATTATATTATGGTCCCAATAATATTAAAAGTCAAGCGATCCATTGATATAGTTTTATCTCTTATTGGTTTAGTTGTTTTAAGCCCTCTATTTTTGCTTATTGCCTTTTTAATTAAGCTTGATTCAGAGGGTCCGGTTTTTGCGAAGTTGAAAAGAATCAGCCAAGGGAAAGAGTTTAATTTTTATAAATTTCGGTCAATGGTTAAAGAGGCTCATCTGCTTAAGGCTGATTTAGCTGTTTTTAATAATCGTAAAGATACACCTTTTTTCAAAATGAAAGATGATCCGAGGATTACCAGAGCTGGCCGGTTTTTGAGAAGATATTATTTAGATGAATTGCCTTCTCTATTTAGTGTTTTGAAAGGCGAGATAAGTTTGGTCGGGCCGCGGCCGCACGAGCCGGAAGAAGTAGTTTTGTATAGAGATAAGTATCCGGAAGTAGTGGCCGCCAAAGCCGGGATTACCTGTTTGCCGCGGCTTTACAATCCTCACATAACTTTTGAAGAGGAAATGGTCTTTGAGGAACAATATTTGAAAAACCAATCTTTATTGCTTGATTTCAAAATTTTGGTGAAGACGCTTGCGAAGGTTTTGAAAGACCGGCCAGAAGGGTAGGATTAGATAAGCTATGCGTATCGCTTTAGTTTATGATTATCTGACCCAATTCGGCGGAGGGGAAAGAGTGCTTAAGGCGCTTGGCGAGATGTTTCCGGAGGCGCCGATTTTTACTTTGATTTACGACGGAAAGGGGACTGGCGGCGCTTTCAAGGGCCGGGAAATCAACGTTTCTTTTCTTCAAAAGATACCCGGCGCCAAGAAATTTTTCCGCGCTTTTATCTGGCTGATGCCCTTGGCAGTTGAACAGTTTAATTTATCCGACTTTGATTTGGTTATCTCCATTTCTCATTCTTTCGGCAAAGGTATAATCACAAAACCAAGCGCAAAACATATTTGCTATTGCCTTACCCCGACCCGTTACCTCTGGCATGATGCCGGTTTGCCTTTTAAGCCGATTTCGCAATTTATTTTGGCTTATTTGAGAATTTGGGATTTCGAGGCCGCCCAGCGGCCTGATTATTTTATTGCCAGTTCTGAAAATGTCCGCCAAAGAATCAAAAAATACTATAACCGCGAATCAGGAGTGATTTATCCGCCGGTGGAAACAAATAAGTTTTACATTTCAGGCGAATTTAAAAATTACTTTTTGATGGTGGGGCGGATGGTGCCGTACAAAAGATTTGATATCGTGGTTGAAGCGTTTAGCAAAATTCCTCAAGAGAAGTTAGTCATAATCGGGGACGGACCAGAATATAAAAAAATAAAAATTAAAAATCAAAAATTAAAAAATGAGAACGTGAAATTTTTGGGTAGGGTTTCTGATTCAGAACTGGCAAAATATTATGCTGGTTCTAAGGCCCTGATCTTTCCGCAGGAGGATGATTTTGGAATCGTAGCGGTTGAAGCCATGGCTTCGGGGAGGCCGCTGATCGCTTTTCGCTCCGGCGGAGCCTTGGAAACAGTAATGGAAGGGAGGACCGGCTTGTTTTTTGATAAACAAACAGCTGACTCTCTTTTGGAAGCAGTTCAAAAATTCAACGATAAAGAATTTAATCCGGAGAAAATAAGAAAGAGAGCCCAAGATTTTAACCAGGAAATTTTCAAAAAGAAAATTCGCGAATTCATCAACGGATTGACGTAATTTATAGAAGATGTTATATGTATAAAAAAAGGAGGTATTAGATGAACATTTTTTTGTTCCTTTCCATAGTTCCTTTGTTTTTGGTCGGCGGATGGGCTTGGCTAGTCAGGAATTCAAACGGTTACCCCGAACAAAGAATAATTGGGGCAGCACTTTGGTTCCTTTTGGCTTCGATGGTTTTCCTCTTGCTGAAATCAGCTGGATGGTCAAACATTATGGCCATAGCCCCAGTTGTCTGTGTGTCCGTGACCGGGTGCTTTGAGCCGGAGTTTGAAAAGCTTCTGTCTCGAGTATTCGTCCGCAAGCTTCAAGAGGCCCCCCCTGAATAGGCGGGGGCCGCTTCGTTTTGTAAACATATTAACAATAAAGAATTTAAAAATTTGCTATACTTAAAAAATGAAGAGGCGAAATATCACCTTGGCCATTTTTGATGTTAGGCCGATTAATCCGGCAACTAAAAGGGTTAATTTCGAATTGATAGAAAGTTTAAAACCGGAAATAAATTTGAAAGCTTCTTACCTAGATTTGCCGGTAAAGTCGATTCAAGATTCTTTTAGAACCAAAGAAGAGATTTTGGAAGAACTCCAGGCCACTCTTTCTGAAAAAAATGATTTAAATAAAGAAATTAAAGTTTTCGGCGGAAAAATAGTCAGTTCAATGCCCCGTATTCGATCAGTTTCTATTCCTAATTCTGGTTATACTGAAAACGGCAATGAAAATTTGGAGAAATTCAGGAAAGAGTTTTCAAAAATTTTTTCCGGCCACGCGAGTAAGGATTCAAATATGGCCGAAGCCAAACTTATCTCTCCGCCTCCTTATCTGCCCTGGGGTCCTGAAATAAGCACCAAAGAACCAAAGCTCATCTTAAATCTTTCTCCGTCAGCCAGAGAGCTTGATTTAGTTCTCAATGCTTTTGATGAATCCCCACACTCATACATGAGTGGTAGGGATGAATCAATAAGCCTTTACCGGGCAGCCGAAGAAAAATCTTCAAAAGCCCTGATTTATTTTGCTTTAACCGTGGCTTCTGTTTTTGTTTTGACATTTTTGTCGGTTGAATCTTTCAATTTAAAAAACAGCATTCTCCAGAGAAGCAATCAAGCTTACATAAATTTGAACTTGATTCAGGATAATCTTTCAGAGTTCAATTTTTCTGGAGCGGCCAGCTCTTTTGCTTTAGCCGCAAGGAATTTTGAATTGATGAATGAGGATTTGAAAAAAGCTGGATCCATTTTCAACGTTTTAGATAAAGTGACTCTCGGCGGGACCTCGAATGTTTCAAATTTTATTAAAGCCGGCGAATTTATTTCCGGAGCCGCGGTAGAACTAGTCGCCGCCTTAGAAAAAATTTCGGATGTGAATTTAATTTCAGTCATTCGGGCTGATCCGGAAAACAAAACCGGAACGGGCATTTTGGAAATTTTAAGGCAATTCCGGCTCGATTTGATCCAGGCGTCAAGAAGCTTGAATGAAGCTGATGCCTTGATCTTAAGCTTAGACGCAAATTTGATTCCTGAACCTGAAAGGAAAAAATTCGAAGAATTAAAATTAAAACTCCCGGAATTTTCTAATTTCATGGAAAAGGCGATCCGCTATTCTGACGCTTTGATAATTATGCTTGGCCAGTCCGGTTCTCAAAGATATGTTATTTTGTTCCAGAATACTTCTGAATTAAGGCCGACCGGGGGATTTGCCGGCTCTTATGCTTTAATAGAGTTTAACAAAGGAAAGATGGAAAAGTTTTTTGTCGACGATATTTACAATCCCGACGGCCAGATGAAGGAAAAAATAATTCCGCCCCGGCCTCTTCAGAAAATCACTCCGAATTGGGGCATGCGCGACGCCAACTGGTTCAGTGATTTCCCGGCTTCAGCCAAAAAAGCCGCCGAGTTTTACTACAAAGACACCGGTATTTTAGTTGACGGAGTAATGGCGGTTAACGTTGATTTGATCCCGGAAATTCTGAAAGTAACCGGGTCACTTGAGATGGCTGATTTCGGGATTACTTTGGATTCTGAAAATTTCATCACCGAAGTTCAAAAAGAAGTTGAATATGAGAGAACTAAAGGCGATGACCAGCCCAAACAGATTTTAGTTGAATTCGGACCAATTCTTCTTGAAAGATTATCAAGTTTAAGCCGCGAAGACTGGATGAAAATTTTTGCGGTTTTAGTGGCCGGGCTTGAGAAAAAGGATATTTTGGGCTACTTCACTGAAGCCCGGCTCCAGAATTTGGCTCTGGAGAATGGTTTTGCCGGAGAAATAAAAGAGGCCCAGAACTCTGATTATTTAATGATAACCCATTCAAATATTATGGGTTCAAAGACCGATGCCGTGATTGATAATTTTGTTTCTTTGAAGATAGAAAAATCGGAAAACAGCTTATTTCATACTTTGGAAATTGAAAGAAGGCACAACGGCGGCAATTTAGGTTTTTACAACAAAAAAAACAATGATTATGTCAGAATTTTATTGCCGGAAGACGCCGAACTTATTGACATAAACGGCAATGATTTTTTTGAGATAAGCCCATTGCTTGATTACAAAAAACAGGGTTTTGTTTCTGATCCGGATTTGGAAAGGTATGAATCAAGATTAGAAAAGACGCGCGGAATCGAAATTTTAAGCGAAGCCGGCAAAAAAGTTTTCGCCTTTTGGATGATTGTTGAACCGGGCGAGGCCAGAACAGTTAAAATAAAATACAGGACTTCAAATGCCGGTAGCATCTATCTTCAGAAACAGCCGGGCCTGAAGAGTAAATTCACTTTGATTCTCAATGACAAAATTTTATTTGACGAAAGCCACTCTTTTGATAAGAATATTGTTCTGGAGTGATTAGCATCAGAAATTTCGTCATCATCGCCCATATAGACGCAGGTAAGTCCACTTTGGCGGACCGTTTTTTGGAATTGACCGGAACAATTGAAAAAAGAAAAATGCAGGAGCAGTTTCTGGATATGCATCCTTTGGAAAGAGAAAGAGGAATTACAATTAAACTTCAGCCGGTAAGGATGGTTTACCGACCACAAAATAAAATATCAAATGTTAAATATCAAAATGACATATCAAAAATAAAAAATAGTTCAGAAATTTTGAATTTTGATTTTTACATTTTAAATTTAATTGATACTCCGGGCCATGTTGATTTTTATTACGAGGTTTCAAGATCCCTGGCTGCGGTTGAAGGAGCTATCTTATTAGTTGATGCCACCAAGGGGATCCAGGCTCAGACCCTTTCCAATTATAATTTTGCGATGGATCAAGGCCTTACAATTATTCCGGTGATAAATAAAATTGACTTGCCCAACGCCCAAGTGGAAAAAGTTGAAGAAGAAATTGCAATTTTATCAGGAGATCGCCGGAAAAATGGAATTTTGAAGATTTCAGCCAAGACTGGTGAAGGCGTAGAAGAAGTTTTAAAGACTGTGGCCGAAAAAGTGCCTTTTCCAAAAGGAGATGAAAGTAAGCCGCTTCAGGCTCTTATCTTTGATTCAAAATTCGACCCTTATAAAGGCATAATCGCCTATGTCAGGATTTTTGAAGGGAGTATTAAGGCCGGCGATAAAATTCATTTGATTGTCCAAGAAGCAGAGGCCGAGGCTCTGGAGGTCGGGTACTTTAAGCCTGAATTGCAAAAATCAGGCGAACTCAAAGCCGGCGAAATAGGTTACATCGCCACCGGCTTGAAAGATATGTCAAAAGTGAGAGTGGGGGATACAATTACAAATCAAAAATTAAATATTAAAAATCAAAATTATAATAGTTTGGTTTTGCCGGGATATCAAGAGCCGAATCCGTTTGTTTTCGCGAGTTTGTATCCAAGAAACGCCAATGTGGCGCTGAGCGCCACTAAGAATCACGCTCAGCGTGATGATTTTAATTACTTAAAAGACTCTTTGGAAAAATTAAAGCTTCAAGACTCGTCTTTGCGTTTTGAGCCAGAGCATTCCGATGCTTTGGGTCCTGGATTTCGGTGCGGTTTTTTGGGAATGCTTCATGCCGAAATCGTTTCGGAGCGATTAAAAATGGATTTCGGCTTAGATTTAATTATCACGTCTCCTTCGGTTGAGTACGAAGTAAAATTAAAAATGAAAAATGAAAAATTAAGAATTAAGTCGGTATCAAAATTACCAGATCCAGGTCAGATAGAAACTATATCTGAACCGTTCGTTGAATTGGAAATTTTAACTCCGAGCCGGCATTTGGGCCAGATAATGAAACTGATGCCGGAATGCCGAGCTATTCATCTTGAAACAAATTATTTAAGTTCGGAAACAATGGTTTTGAAATATCGCGCTCCTTTGGCCGAGATAATCATTGATTTTTACGATAAGCTGAAAAGCGTTTCTTCCGGCTTTGCCTCAATGAGTTATAGATTCGCCGGTTTTCAGGAATCGGATTTGGTCAAGCTGGATATTTTGGTGGGCGGCGAGGTTATCGAACCATTTTCCAGAATCGTGCCGCGAGTGAATTCTTATCAGGAAGGCAAAAGAATGGTTGAAAAACTGAAAGAGATAATGCCGCCGCAATTATTTAATTTAGCTTTGCAGGCGGCGATAGGCGGAAAGATAATCGCCCGGGAAACGATTAAGGCCCGCCGAAAAGATGTAACCGGCTATCTCTATGGCGGCGATGTAACCAGAAAAATGAAGCTTCTGAAAAAACAAAAAAGAGGGAAAGAACGTCTCAAAGAAAGCGGCCGAGTTGATATACCTCAAGAAGTATATTTGGAGATTTTGAAGAAATAGCTTGTCTACAACCTATAGGCTTTCTACATTTCTACGAGCACACTCCGGTGATTTCGCCGCAATTTCTACACAAGAGGCAGGTGCCGGCCCGGTACATAATGAATCCGCATTTTGAACAGAGAGGGTTTTCGGTTGTTTCAGAGAGAGCCAAGGCCGGCTGGGCATCTAGCTCCCCTTCTTTTTGTTCAGTAAATTTAGCCATAATGGTTTCAAAATTATTGCCGTTAAGATTTTCATTTTTTGGAGTTGTTTCAATTTTTCCATTTTGGATAGCGCCGTCACGCTGAGCGTGATTATTCGGGACGTTTAGCGTCCCGTTAATTTGACCATGCGCGGCCGAGCCGAAAACTTCAACTTTTTCTTCGTCGGTTAAAAATTTCGCGCCCAGATATTTAAAAATATAATCAACAATTGAACTGGCAAATGGAATATCTTTGTTGGCGGTCATACCCATCGGTTCAAAGCGCATATCTTTTAGTTTTTTAACCAGAACTTTGAGCGGAATGCCGTATTGCAAGGATACTGAAGTCAGGACCGCAATCGTGTCCATTAAGCCGGCCATGGTTGAACCTTCTTTAGCCATATTGATGAATGTTTCGCCGACTTTGTAATCTTCCGGGTAAAGCCCGACATTGATGTAGCCTTCATGGCCGGCGATGGAAAATTTGTGATGTATTGCCGGCCGTTCATTAGGAAGATAACGCCGAATTAATTTAGGTATTTTTATTTTCTTTTCTTCTTTTTCGGTGTTTAGCGGCTGGATTGTTTTGGAGCCGTCGCGGTAAAAAGCCACAGCCTTGATTCCTAATTTCCAGGCCTCAATAAAAGCGTTGAAGATTTCTTCTTTAGTCGCTTCGCGAGGCAGATTGACGGTTTTGGAAATTGCTCCTGAAACAAACGGCTGGACCGCCCCCATCATTTTTAAATGGCCAAGATAATGAATAGTCCGAGTGCCCTTGAATGCTTTGAATGAACAGTCAAAAACGGCCAAGTGTTCGTCTTTTATATGCGGCGCTCCTTCAATAGTATCGTTTTTATCAATGTAGCCGGTTATTTCTTTAATTTGTTCATCGTCATAACTAAGTTTTTTCAAGGCTCGCGGGACTTGGTTGTTTACTAATTTTAAAACTCCGCCGCCCACAAGTTTTTTGTATTTAACAAGGGCAATGTCCGGTTCAATGCCGGTAGTGTCGCAGTCCATCATAAAAGCGATAGTGCCGGTCGGAGCGATGACCGTGACCTGCGAGTTTTTGTAGCCGGCTTCCTGGCCCAGAAGCAGGGCTTTGTCCCAGACGTTTCCAGCTTCTTCAACCAGTTCTTTTCGGTCAATTATATTTTCCGGAATTTTATAGGCTTCGTCGCGATGCATCTTAATAACATTAAGCATCGGTTCCTTATTTATTTCGTATCCGCCAAACGGGCCTTTGTGTTTTGCAATTTCAGTTGACATCCGATAAGCCTCGCCAGCCATAATCGCTGAAATTGCCGCCGCCATTACTCGGCTTTCATCTGAATCGTAAGGGAGCCCTTGAGCCATCAAAAGAGAACCTAAGTTGGCAAAACCAAGGCCGAGCTGTCGGAAATTCTTGGCGTTTTGAGTTATTTTTTCGGTCGGGTAAGAAGAATTATCTACTAAAATATCTTGGGCTAGAATCATTACATCAACCGCTTTTTTGAAAAGTTCGGTATCAAAATTGCCATCATTTTTTAAGAATTTTAGAAGATTTAAAGAAGCCAGATTGCAGGCCGAATTGTCTATGTGCATGTATTCGCTACAAGGGTTAGAAGCATTAATTCTTCCTGAATTCGGGCAGGTGTGCCATTTGTTTATGGTGGTATCATATTGCATTCCCGGGTCAGCCGAGTGCCAAGCTGCGTCAGCTGCCCAATCAAGCACTTCTCTGGCTTTTACCTTTTCCAAAGTTTCTCCGGTTTTTACTGCTTTCAAATTCCATATTTCATCATTCAGAACTTTTTTCATAAATTCGTCAGTTACCCTGACGGAATTGTTTGCGTTCTGGAAAGGCAGAGTGGTGTAGATTGAAAAAAGCTTGCCTTCAATTGAAGCATCGTACTTTCCAGTCTGGGCCAAGACCTGCGACATTTCTTCCATAATGCGTTTGCAGTAAATGAAGTCTTTGATGTCAGGGTGGTCGGCATTCAACACTACCATCTTGGCGGCGCGCCTTGTCCGGCCGCCCGACTTGATTGAATTCGCCACGCCATCCGCTCCTTGCATAAAAGAAACCGGGCCGGAAGCAATTCCGCCTTTGGAAAGAGATTCTTTTGAAGAACGAAGATTAGAAATATTTATTCCCGAACCGGAGCCAAGTTTAAAAATTTTTCCTTCAACCGCGTACCAGTCGTAGAAGATTGAGTCCATATCGTCTTCAACCGAAAGGATGAAGCAAGCTGAGCATTGCGGATTTTTAATCACGCCGACATTGAACCAGACCGGACTGTTGAATGAAGCGTATTGATTAATTAAAAGCCATTTCAAATCGTTTTCAAAATTCTGGGTGCTTTCGGGGTTTTCAAAATAGCCGTCTTTAAAACCCCAGCCGGAAACGGTTTTGGCTACTCGGTTTATAAGCTGACTAGCCGAGTTTTCTCGTTCCGGCGAATTTTTCTTTCCCGAAAAATATTTTGAGGCGACGATGTCAGTCGCGGTCTGGGACCAAAATTCCGGAACTTCAACCTTTTTTTGTTCAAAAACGATTCTTCCGTCAGAAGAGCCGATCTTAGCGTCTCTCTTAACCCAATTTATTTGGTCAAAAGGATCACCTTGAGTAAATCTTGGAGTCCAAGTGAAAGCCATACCTAATTTTATGACTATTTTATAATACCGGTCAATGTGGATACCGGTTAATATTCCAGCCCCTGTTTAACCGTTCTGAATTTATACTTAATTTCGCGCATTTCCGTGGCAATATCAGCTAAATCAATGAATTTTTTGGGTGCGTTTCGGCCGGTTAAGATAATATCAACGCCCCGAGGAATCTTTTCGAGCGTTTTTAAAACCTCTTCTTTAGAAATAAGTTTTAATCCGACGGCGACATTCACTTCATCTAAAATTACAAGATCGTATTTTTTGCTCAAAATTGTTTTTTCGGCGAGCTTCAAAGTTTTTTCAGCCGCTTTTTTATGAACCGGGCGCGGCAAGCGGTCGCCGAGAATTCCAACAAAACCTTTACCACCTTTAATAATCCTAAATTTTAATTTTTGGTTTTTAATTTTTGATATAAAAATGTCTTCGCCGGAAATCCACGGGCCTTTGATAAACTGAATCATTATAACTTTTTTTCCTTCGCCCAAAGCCCGGATAGCTTGGCCCAAAGCCGCGGTAGTCTTCCCCTTGCCGTCGCCGGTATAAACAATTATCATTTTACTAAAATAATACTATGCGGAGAATTATAATTAAAGACAAAATTTATGGAAAATCAGAAATTACTTCCCCGGTAATAATTGATTTATTGAATTCTAAATCCATTCATCGACTTAAAAAAATTTCTCAATTTGGAATACCGGACGAGTTCTATCATTTAAAAAATTTTACCAGGCATGAACATTCAGTGGGCGTAATGTTTCTTTTAAAATTACTTAAAGCTTCAGAAGAAGAACAAATCGCCGGTTTACTTCACGATGTTTCTCACACCGCTTTTTCTCATGTGATTGATTGGGTAGTAGGGAGTGGCGAGACAGAAGATTTTCAAGACATCAATCATAAAAGATATTTAGAAAGTTCAAATATTAAAGATATTTTAGAAAAATATGGATATAGTTTAGAAAGAGTTACAAACTATAAAATTTTTACTTTATTAGAAAAAAGTTCACCGGATTTATGTGCTGATAGAGTAGATTATGCTCTTAGAGAGTTTTCTTTAAAAACGGCCCGACTTTTAGTAAGTAGGCTTACAAATTTTAATGGTGAAATATTATTCAAAAATAAAGAATCAGCCAGTGTATTTGCTCATAGTTACTTGGATAAACAAATAAAACATTGGGGTGGTTTTGAGGCCGTTAGTCGTTATAGAATTTTTGGCAATGTTTTAAGACTAGCATTAGATAAAAAAGCCATAAATTTTGATGATTTTTGGAGTTCAGATGAGCATGTCTTAAAAAAAATTAAGCTAGCAAATATTCCGGAAATAAATAAACTTTTATCAATTTTAAAAAAGAAATCTTTAAATGGGTTATTCATTAGCAGTTTAGTCGTTTATAAGAAATTTAGATATGTAGATCCTAAATTTATATCAGGAGATGGTTTTATAAGATTAAGCGAAATTGATGAAAAATTTAAATTAATGTTGAAGGAAGCAGAAGAATGGAATAAAAAAGGGATTAGAGTTCCAGTTTTGATTTAAAAACAAAAGAGCCCCGGCGTTTTGCGAGTTAAGAAATAAAAACTCCGAGGATAGCTTTATACAAAGAGAAGAAATTGGCTGTACCCTGAGCGCTACTTCATTTTCTTCCGGATAAACGCCGGGATGTCGTATTTATCTTCTTCTTTTCCCAAGTCGTCGATGAATTTCCTTTGAGTCTGGACTTTTTCGTCCTTTTCCTGGTTAGCATCTTCTCCCCCGAAAATTCCAAATCCGCCGATTTTTTTGCCGAACTGGGTTTCACTATCAAAGCCAGTGGCAATAACGGTTACTTTTACTTCTCCTTTCTTCAAGGAGTTGTCCTGAGTGGCGCCGAAAATTACCCGGGCCTCTGGGTCAATTGATTCGGTGATTATTTTGGCGGCGTCGTTTATCTCGGCCATGGTGAGGTCCGGACCGCCAGTGACGTTAAATAGTACCCCTTTGGCGCCGTCAATGGAAACTTCCAAGAGTGGGGAGTTAATGGCTATTTTAGCCGCTTCAGTCGCCCGGTCTTCGCCGGTCGCCCGGCCGATGCCCATCAGAGCCGAACCGGCGTTTTGCATTATTGCCTGGACATCGGCGAAATCGACATTGACAATGCCGGGCACGGTAATTAAATCAGAGATGCCTTGGACGCCTTGCCGCAAAACATCGTCCACGATTTTAAAAGCGTCGATTAACCCGGTCCGTTTTTCAATTACTGAAAGAAGGCGGTCATTGGGAATAGTGATTAAAGCGTCAACCCGTTCTTTTAATTTGTTCCAGCCTTCTTCGGCGATTCTAGTCCGCTGGGCTCCTTCAAAAGAGAATGGCTTGGTGACTACGCCGACAGTAAGAATGCCGGCGTTTTTGGCCACCTCGGCCACAATCGGTCCGGCGCCTGAACCGGTTCCGCCGCCAAGTCCGAAAGTGATGAAGACCATATCCGAGCCCTTAATGGCTTCTTGGATTTCATCTCTGGTTTCTTCGGCCGCCTGGCGGCCGACTTCGGCATTCATTCCTGCACCAAGACCTTTGGTTAGGTTTTTGCCGATATGTATTTTTATCGGTGCGTTGGAAGCGTGAAGATGCTGGGCGTCGGTATTGATACCGATGAACTCAACGCCGTGGATCTTTTCGGTTATCATTCTTTGGATGGCATTGTTGCCGGAACCGCCCACGCCGATGACTTTAATCCTGGCAAATGTTTCAAATGGAGGTTTTATTTGAGTCATAAATTTAGCTATTACCTATCATAAGGCAAAAATTCAGTCAAGTACTTTGAGAAGAGTCAGGGATTTAGGGTAAGAATATGCGGAACCAGTCTTTGAGCTTCTTAAAAGTTTTTTCAGAGTCGAAGTTTTCAAAAATTCCTTTTTCTTTGCCTTGAAATTCTTTTTCAATGCCCCAAAGAATTAAGCCGGCGGCCGAGGCCCAAGAGGGGTCATTAATTTTATTGGTGATGCCGTCGAATTCGTACGAAGAAATTTTTCTGACCGGCAGTTTCAGTTTTTCTTTCATATATTCTGTGAAACCGGTAAGTTTGGCTCCGCCGCCCGATAATACCAGTCCGCCGGCCAGCATTTTCAAACGATTTATTTTTTTGAGTTCATCAGAAACCATTTCGACAATTTCAGAAGCCCTGTCTGATATCACTTCGCCGATAAGTTTTTTGGAGACTATGAAATTTTCTTCTTCGGTCAAATCCGAAAGATCGATATTATCTTTTTTGCCGGTTACGCTCTGGCCCACGTAGCCATATTCCAGTTTCACTTTTTCGGCGTTGTCTAATGAAGCCTTAATGGCGATGGCCAGATCATTGGTGATGTTTTTTGAGCCAATTGGCAACGCGGCCGCGTGGATTAGTTCTCCTTCTTCGAACACGGCCAAATGGCAAAGGCCGCCACCTAAATCCAATGATAAAGCCCCGTGTTCTTTCACTCTTTTGTTTAAGGCTGCTTTGGCCGAAGCCAGAGGAGAATAAACGAATTCGGATACTTCGATGTCATTTTCATTGACCGCTTTAGCCAGGCCCTTTAAATACGGAGTCAGGGCATCGATTATCATTACATCGGCTTCAAGGCGGATTCCGGTCATCCCAGCCGGATTTTTAAAAAATTCCTGGCCGTCGACAATAAATCTTTTGGGGATTTTGTGGATTATTTCGCGGTTGGGCGGCAAACTGATGGTTGAGGCGGCGTCCAAAACTCTTTGGA
>JBBTQD010000026.1:0-5408 GCA_038065855.1 Patescibacteria group bacterium | reverse complement strand
CGGCGTCCTTTAAGAATTTTTTCAAAGAATTCCAGGTGTTAGGCGCGTAGCCGAGACGCCAATCCTTTATTGTTTCGGTTTTCAGCCCCCTATTTTTTAGATACTCAAGGGCTTTCTTTCCGCTTTCCGATCCCCAAAGCTGTTTTTCAAAAAACTTGGCGGTTAGTTCGGAAATTCCATAGAGATTTGTTTTCTCACCGGCCAGCTCTCGATTGTAGCCCCTTATTTCAACTCCGGTTCTTTTAGCTAAAACTCTTAGCGCTTCGATGAACTCAAGCCCTTCGATCTGCATTAAAAACTTGAAATGATCGCCGCCGGCGCCACAGCCAAAACAATGCCAAACTTGACGGTCCGGCGAAACAAAAAACGACGGCGTTTTTTCATTATGGAACGGGCAATTGGCCTTGAAATTAATTCCGGCTTTCTGGAGTTTTAAATAGCCGCCGATTAAATCAACGATGTCCAACCGTTCTTTGATTTTGGCGACATTGTCTTCCATAAAATAGAGGCTAGGAGTTAGAAGCTAGAGGTCAAAATAATATATCATTGATGATGATAAAAAGAAAAGCGGTGGCGCAAAAATAAAAAATTTTTAAAGATAAAGGCCCGCGCGGCTGGGAACCGACGGGCCTTGGTTGGTTAAGTTTATCTGTTTGGAAAATTGACCGGGCGGGGCTGGATACCCGCCCGGCTGTTGCATTTGATAGAGTCGTTTTCCTCCTCGCTAGCCAGCGGGAAGGCAAGTTCGTTCTCTCTCTCCAGCAACAGTTTGAAACTCTAGAGCACAAAATTGGCTAGCTTCCGGCCGAGATATTCTTCGACCGTCCCCTTTTTTTGCCCTCTTGAATTTCGGTCCACAACGACGAACTTCGGGTCGAAACTTAGTTTCCTCTGCCCCTCTCCTAACAAGACGATAATTCTGCTCGGGTCTTCGGGATCGGGTCCCAAGACCTGAACAGGCATTCCGTTCCTGAAGAATCCTCCAGGTCTTTCTCTGTTAGGCGGGATTAATAGTTTACCTGTTCGAGGTGGATTTGGGGTGCTCATTAAAGCCTCCGCGAAGTCGAACTGTTGATAAGAGGGTGAAAGGAACTAGACTCTTATCGGTGGGCGGGGGACGAGCGCAACAATTTAGATTTTTTCTTCCCAGCATAAACTCCTTTTAAAGAAAATGGTTGATGTAAGGTGCAGTTATTTAAGTATAAATAATGACGGGCAATCAGTCAAATGCGGACGGTGGGATTTGAACCCACAAGCCTTACGGCATACGGTCCTCAACCGTACCTGTATACCAAGTTCCAGCACGTCCGCTTAAATCGTTTTTAGCTTCCTCCTAGTTTCTTTTCTGCTCTTTCCCCTTAAATAATACAATTTTGCCCGCCTGACTTTTGCTTTTTTAATAATTTCTATTTTTTCTATAGTCGGCGAATGGACCGGGAAAATTTTTTCAACCCCGATTCCGGAAATTATTTTCCGGATGGTAAAAGTTCCTCCGGCTTCATGGCCGTGCTTTTTGGCAATTACGATTCCTTCAAAGGGAGCTATCCTTTCCTTTTCGCCTTCTTTGATCTTTTGGAAAACTTTAACTGTCCAGCCCGGCTGGAGATCAGGAATTTCACGCGTATTAAATTTTTGTACAAACTGCTGGATTTTATCCATATGGGCAGTGCAGGAATCGGACCTGCGGCCTCGTCGATGTCAACGACGCGTTCTAACCACTGAACTAACTGCCCTTTGTTTTAATGGGCGTAGATGGAGTCGAACCATCTCCTGGACTTTATATTTGGCAATGAGAACGATTGAAAATTTATTTTCAATTCGTTCAAATGAACCAAATATATCAATTTCGTTCGGACAAAACAAATATGGGCGTGGGAGGGATCGAGCCTCCGACCTGCTACTTATAAGATAGCCGCTCTACCACTGAGCTACACGCCCATATTTGTTTTGCTCCTCTCTAATTGATATAAGAGTCCCATTCTAACCGTTAAACTATACGCCTTATACTACAGAATGTGGCGAATTTGCATTTAAAAGTTTGTCCGAATAACTTCCTGATTCCTCAAGCATAATTCTAATAGCAGATATAACTTTGTTTTTCAATTTTGTATCTTCTACTAAAATTCTGCAAGTGCCATGGCCAAATGTATGGTAGTCTATATTTTTTGATGAAGTTTTTTTGATATAGGGTTTTCTGAATTGTTTTTTAGAAATTCCGGTAAGTTTACTCCAAAAATTCATTTCTTTCTCTATGTCCATGTCTTTATAAAGATGAAGATGAATTCTTACTCTACTTTTTTTAACCTTTAATACTTTTGTAAGCCAAAATACAGAAAATTTGATAATACTTGGGTTAGTATTTGAAATACTAGTGGTCCACCAATTTGACTTTTCTCCCTCTCCCAAATAAAGAAAAAGACCAGCAATTAGGTAGTCTTTTTTAGAAAGAGGTAAAAGATTCCTTCTTTCATTTTTTAGGTAACTTTCAAAAATTTTTACTCTTTTCTCTCGCCTTGTATTTATATAGTTTTCAATCCTTCTTTCTGTTGAACTTCTTTTTATATTCTCTATTTGAGATTTGGTTAGTTTGATATTTTTTAGCCAATAAGAGAGAGTTCCCTTGCTCACATTCAAGTAGTCTTTAATGAATGTGTATGTTTTGCCTCGTAGTCTTAACTTTATCGCTTCGCGTCGATCTAACCTTCTATTCATATCAAGGCTAATTATATCAAAGAGCTTTCACTTGTTCAATTGATTTTATCCACACTTAAAAGAACTGGATTTTTATCTATGTTCCCAAAAGCGCGTAAAACTCTTCCTGCTCTAAAGTCTCCTTCCTTATTAATTCTTTAGCAATTTTATGCAATGTTTGCAATTTTCGGCCGAGAATTGTTTTAGCTATTTTCAAAGCTTTAGAAATGAAATTTTTAACCTCTTTGTCGATTAAGTAGGCAATTTGTTCGGAATAATTTTTTTCGGTCGTCAGCTCTCTTCCTAAAAACACCAACTCGTCTTTGTCGCCGTAATTTATCGGCCCGATTTTCTCCGACATTCCGAATTCGGTAACCATCCGTCTGGCCAGTTCCGAGGCTATTTTCAAATCATTTGAAGCGCCGGTTGTCGTATCTTTGAATATTAATTTTTCGGCGGTGTAGCCGCCAAGCAGAACGGTCAGTTCAGATTCATATTCGGTTTTGCTCCTTAAGTGTTTATCTTCTGAAGGAAACTTTAGGGTGTAGCCGCCGGCCCGGCCCCGGGAAATGATTGAAACTTTGTTGACCGGATCAATATTGACTAGAGAACTTGCCACCAAAGCATGGCCGGCTTCGTGATAAGCGGTCACCTTTTTTTCTTTTTCATTCAGGACATGGCTTTTTCTTTCCGGACCGAGCATCACTTTTTCAATTGCTTCAGTCAAGTCGTTTTGGAAAATTTCTCTTTGATTTTTTCTGGCGGCTAAAATTGCCGCTTCATTGATTAGATTGGCTAAATCAGCTCCGGAAAAACCCGGAGTCCGCTGGGCGATCGTTTTCAGGTTTACTTCTTCGGCCAAGGGCTTGCCTTCCGAATGGATTTTCAGGATCTCCTCCCTGTCGGTGATTGAAGGAAAGTCAAGAATGATTTTCCGGTCGAACCGGCCCGGCCGCAAAAGAGCCGGGTCCAAAATGTCGGGCCGATTGGTTCCGGCTAAGACCACTACTTTTTCATCGGTGGCAAAACCATCCATTTCAACCAGAATCTGGTTCAGAGTCTGCTCTCTTTCGTCATGTCCTCCGCCAAGGCCGGCCCCCCGATGCCGGCCGATGGCGTCAATTTCATCAATAAAAATTATTGACGGAGCGGTTTTTTTGGCTGTTTCAAAGGTATCTCTGACTCGATTCGCCCCTACTCCGACAAAAAGCTCCACAAATTCCGACCCGGAAACGTAAAAGAACGGCACTCCGGCTTCATTGGCCACGGCTTTGGCCAGCATGGTTTTTCCGGTTCCCGGAGGCCCGAGTAAAAGAACGCCTTTTGGAATTTTGGCTCCGAGGCGCTGGAATTTTTTAGGCTCTTTTAAAAATTCAACGATTTCTTCTATTTCTTCTTTCACTTCTTTTAGTCCGGCCACGTCCTTGAAATATATTTTTTTGCCGTCCGAGGTGGTATTAGCTAATCTGGCTTTTGACTTTCCGAAATGAAGAGCCTGCATTGCCCCCTCACGGGCTCCCTTCATCATCCACCAAAATAGGATGATTATGAAAAGAAATGGCAGGATAAAAGGCAGCGAATTTAAAATCGCGGTTATTATTGAATTTTCTCTCGCTATTTTTATTCCAACTCCGGAAAGTTTTTCTTGATTTACGCCTAGATCGTTGATGACTTGAGTCAGTCCGATTCCGGATTCTTTTTTGGATCTTTCTTTGGCGCCGTCGATTAAAATGATTTCAAGATCGTCGTTTCTAACGATGATTTCTTTCACTTCCCCCAAATTGATTTTTTGAACCAGCTGGCTCAAAGAAATTTCCCGGATGCTTTCGCCTGCCAAATTCAAAAGAGCCGCAAGACCTGACAAGACCAGCAGTAAGACAAAAACAATAAAAATGTATTTAGCCATTTTTTTCATTAGATTTGAGGGTTTTTGAAGAGAGGACTATTTTATCCGGAGAAGCTTCAATAATTACCGCTTTTATTTTATCGCCGGGTTTAAGCTCTTGAGTTTCTTCGTCCATTTCCGATTTAGGCATCAGGGCTTCGGTTCCGTCGTCAAGTTTCACGAAAGCGCCGAAATCAGTTGTTTCTAAAATTTTCCCTTCGACGATTTCGCCGGTCCAGTGTTCAGCCGCTTTTTCTTTTTCGGAAGCGGCTTTGGCTGCTTTTTCAGAAATGATAAGTTTATTTTGGCCTTCGTCGATATCAATAATTTTAACTTTGAATTCTTGGCTCCGGTAGGCCTGCAGGATTTTTACGATTTCTTGAATGTTCCCGTTTTCAACTTTCGGATAGTGCTCTTCGGCGAGCTGGGAGAGAGGCATAAAAGCCTGGATGCCGGCAATTTCGGCGATCAAGCCGCCTTTGTTTAAATTCGCTATTTTCACGGAAATTATTTCTCCTTTTTCATATATTTCTTTTACTTCCTGCCAGGCTGATTTCATTTGGGCTCTTTTAAGGGAAAGTTCCTTCAACCCTTCTTCATTTTCAAGATTCAAAAGGACCATTTTTATTTTTTGGCCCGGTTTCAGGGCTTTTTGTTTTTCCGGATCGTCGTAGAATTCCCGAGGATAAACTATACCGCTTCCGAAAGAGCCGAGATCTATGAGGACATTTAAAAGAGAGAGGTTTATCACTTCTCCCTCTAAAATCGAGCCGCACTTGGGCAAAGAAAAATTGAACTTCGCTAAAAGCTCTTTCATCAGTTTTTTTGAATT
>JBBTQD010000025.1:0-1152 GCA_038065855.1 Patescibacteria group bacterium | reverse complement strand
TGGATTAAACAACGACAGTATTTTGCTTAAAATAGGCTTGATCACACTATATTTATTATAACACAACAGATAACGGAATTTTCAATTTTCAATTATCAATTTTTCCCGCCACGGCGGGACCCCGCTGCGGCGGTGGCATTGAATGTTTCAATGTTTCAATTTTCAGAACGATTGGATAATTGCCTCATTGAAAATTTATTGTAAATTGTAAATTGAAAATTCCGTAAGAGCTAATAATGAAGCACCCTTGCCTTACCCACGGCCCTAAGGAAGTCGGACTTCCTAAAAATCCCTCCGACATTACGTCGGAGGGATTGAAGATCAAGAAACAAAAGAGACAAGCACCCAAAGATCAAGGCCCGACTCTACTACCGCATGAGGCCGAGCCCAACCTCGAACCCGAGCCGTACGCCCAGCTCCAGAAGAGCTTCGGCTTGCCCTCGCTGAGCCACAAGTACGCGACATTGTCGGCGCCATGGCGAGAACCTGGCAAGTCCATATGGTGGTCTTTAATAATTTCTGGGTATTGAAGAATAAGCGCGACTCCTTCTTCGGATGTTAAGGGAGAGCGACTTTCTTTTTTGAATTGCTTTACTGCCTCATATGCGCTTTTATCAAGCATTTCTTTCCCGTTTTCAACATCAACCACGAGGTAAGCCATTGACTCGGGAATTTCCACGCCTTCCGCGGTTTTGAATTCCGAAAGATTAAGCGTGGTAAATCCTTTCTTTCCTTCAAGTTCCATCAGAGGGATTTTCTTCTCAAGAGCGAGCAGTTTTTCTCGGGGGACGACTACGAACGGAATGTGGCCTTCTTTGAATTCTTTTGATGAGAGTTCTTTGAGATGTTCCTTCAGGGGTTCAAATATCGCGGTGAACTCTTCCTCATCCACGCCGGCAAGTTTGGGAAACCCTTTTTTGGCGAGGTTTTCTATCTGGCGATCAAACTCTTTGAGCAGTTGTTCGTGATATTCGTTCTCTGGAGTGGAAATTGCTTGGAGTTTCTTTTCGTTCTCAATCTCTTGGATAATCCATTCATCTGAACAGAGAAGATAGCCGATGCAAGATTCTCTTCGTCTGGCGATCTCGGCTTTCAGATCGGGAGGGATTTGTCCTGCCTGTCCCGAGTCTTGCCGAGGGAAGCTTGCCGAAG
>JBBTQD010000024.1:0-25066 GCA_038065855.1 Patescibacteria group bacterium | reverse complement strand
GTCGAAATACAGAATTCGATAAAACCTGAAACCGAGGCCGAAAACCATATCAATCAGGAAAATCAGGATTAAAAACAGAATTGCGGTTCTCATTTTATTAGTGTAATAATCAATATATATGAAGCCTGAATTCAGTTTACCGAGAACAGAAGAAGAAATCCAGAAGTTTTGGGAGGATAATAATATTTTGGAAAAAAATTTGGCCCTTCGACAAGCTCAGGGTAAAAAATTTATTTTCTATGAAGGGCCGCCCACAGCCAACGGCCTTCCCCATATCGGTCATTTTTTGACCCGGGCGTTTAAGGATTTGTTCATCCGTTATAAAACAATGCGCGGATTTTTTGTTCCCCGCCGGGCCGGCTGGGATACCCACGGTTTGCCGATTGAAATAGAAATTGAAAAAGAACTCGGGCTTAAAAGCAAGAAAGAAATTGAAAAATACGGCATCGCCAAGTTTAACAAAAAAGCCAGAGAGTCGGTCTGGCGCTACAAGACCGAGTGGGAAAAATTTTCAAAGCGGATCGGGTTCTGGCTGGATTTTGATAATCCTTATATTACCCATGCCAATGACTATATTGAAACGCTTTGGCATATAGTTAAGCAGTTTGATAAAAAGAAGTTTTTGTATAAGGGGCATAAGGTTTTACCATGGTGTCCGCGTTGCGGCACTGCCCTATCGAGCCATGAAGTCGCCCTTGGCTATGAAAGTGTTACCGAAGATTCGGTTTATGTGAAATTTAAAATTCCTGGTTACGAAAGGTCGCCAATATATTTGCTTGCCTGGACAACTACGCCTTGGACATTGCCCGGTAATGTCGCTTTGGCCGTCGGTAAAGATATAACTTATGTTAAGGGTTTTGTACCTAATAAAGAGGAAATAGAATTTTATATTTTTGCAAAAGACCAACTTCCTAAAATTAATGAAATTTTAGGTGAGGATTTGGATATAGTTACAGAATTCCCAGGAAGTGAGCTGGTTGGTTGGGAGTACGAACCTTTATTTAAAGTTAAAAAATTAAAATCAAAAAAATCCTATAAAATTTATCCGGCTGATTTTGTTTCAACCGAAGAAGGCACTGGCATAGTCCATACCGCGGTGATGTACGGCGAAGACGATTATCAGTTAGGCGAAAAAATCGGCTTGCCAAAGCATCATACCGTTGATAAAGAAGGAAGATTTACAGAGGACGTCCCCGAATTTGCGGGAAAGTATGTAAAGGACACCGACAAAGAAATTATTGATTATCTAAGGAATAAAAATCTTTTGTTTAAACTCGAGCCATATGCTCATGAGTACCCTCATTGCTGGCGGTGCAAAACCCCGCTTTTATATTACGCCGCTGATTCCTGGTTTGTTAAGGTAACAGCCGTAAAAAAACAACTCGTCGCCAACAACAAGAGGATAAATTGGATTCCGTCTTACATTAAAGAGGGCCGTTTCGGCCAGTGGTTAAGCGAGGTTAAAGACTGGGCTTTTTCAAGAGACAGATTTTGGGGGACGCCGCTGCCAATCTGGCAATGTGAAAAATGCAAAGAGAATTTGGTCATCGGGTCGCTAAAAGAATTAGAGAAACACCGCTATCGAAAACCAAACAGATACTATATTGTCCGCCATGCTGAAAGCACAAAAAATATTGATGGCCGGGAAATAAACAGCGTCAAACTGGAAAGCGATAAATACGACTTGACCGAAAAAGGAGTCGGCCAAGCCGGAAAATTAGCCAAAGATTTGAAAAGGGGGAAAATAGACTTGATTTTCTGTTCCCCGTTTTTAAGAGCCAGGAGAACCGCCGGGATAATAGCCGAGGAGTTGGGGCTTGAAGAAAAAGTTGACCATCGGCTTAAAGAAATTGACCACGGAAGCGTTTGCGAGGGCAAAAATTATTACGCCTGTATTTCAAAAGAGGAATATCCATATAAAGATTTTAATACCAAGTTCGGGCCGGATGGAGAGAGTCGGAATGACGTCAGAAAAAGAGTTTTTGATTTTATCAAAGAAACCGAAAGCAAATACGAAGATAAAAATATTTTGATTGTCAGCCATCGCGATCCTTTGTGGTTGATGGAAGGAATTTCAAAAAATATAAGCGAAGAAAGATTGTTTTCGGCGAAAAAGAACCAGATTCTGGGAATAAAAGATGATGCATTCAAGTTGACTAAATTCGGAGAAAAAAGAGTTTTAACTTTCGACAATTATCCGAGGGATGAATTTGGGAGTTTGGATTTTCACCGACCCTACATAGATGAAGTTTCGCTTAAATGCCCTGACTGTAAAGGTGAAATGAAGCGGGGTCCGGAAGTGATTGATGTTTGGTTTGATTCGGGAGCGATGCCGTTTGCTCAAAATCAAAAATCAAAAATCAAAAATCAAAAGATAGATTTTCCGGCTGATTTCATAACCGAAGGCGTGGATCAGACCCGGGGCTGGTTCTACACCCTTTTGGCTGTTTCGACTCTTTTAGGCAAGAGCGCTCCTTACAAGAACGTCATTTCTTTGGGCCATGTTTTGGATAAAGACGGGAAAAAGATGTCTAAGTCAGTTGGCAATGTGGTTAAACCCGATTATGTGATTGAAAAATTCGGCGCTGATGTTTCAAGATGGTGGTTCTACCGGGTCAATCAAGCCGGCGAATCAAAGAGTTTCAGGGAAGAGGAACTAAAAGAAATAAATAACGGGTTTGTAAGGGTGATTTTGAATTCGTTGAGATTTTGGCAGTTATATGCGGTGAATAAATCCAAAATACTAAATCCTAAATCCGAAACAAATTCAAAATTCAAAATTCAAAATTATAAATTCAATCTATTGGACCAATGGCTTTTGTCGCGGTGGAACAGTTTGATTGTTTTAGTTACAAAGTCACTTGACCAATACGATGCCACGGCGGCGAGCCGTGGAATTGAAAAATTCGTGATTGAAGATTTGTCTAATTGGTGGATTAGAAGAAGCCGGGATAAATTCCAATCAGGAGAAAATTATTCTCAAAAAGATTTACTAAGGTTTGTGCTTTTGGAACTGTCGAAATTGATTGCTCCGTTTGTTCCATTTTTGGCAGAGTATTTACACGGAGAATTACACCATAATCAAAAACCCTCAACTTTATCTGTGCATTTTCATGATTGGCCCAAAGCCGATAAAAAACTGATTGACGAAAAACTAGAAGAAGAAATGGATTTAGTCAGAAAGATTGTGAGTTTAGGATTAGCAGAAAGGAAAAAAGGCAACATTAAAGTCAGGCAACCGCTCGCTTCGCTAAAAATTAAATATCAAATATTAAATATCAAAATTAATGAAGAACTATTAGATTTAATAAAAGAAGAAGTAAATGTAAAGGAAGTAGTGTTTGAAAAAGGCAATGAAGAATTATTAATATCTTTGGATGTCGAGATAACGCCGGCTTTAAGAGCCGAGGGCTGGGTTAGGGAATTTGTCAGAATGATTCAGGATGCCCGGCGCGGCGCCGGTTATAATTATAACGATTTAGTCAGGGCTTATTGGTTTTCAGAAGACAAGCCTTTAGTTGAGGCCATAAGAAGAGAAGAAAAATTCATAGCTCAAAAAACGGTTTTGAAAAACCTGAAAGAATTACGCCACGACTCGAAGCTCGTTTATGATATAGAAAGAAAACAGGAACTGGAGCCGGGCCGGAAAATTTGGTTGGGGCTAAAAAAATGATAAGATAAGACCAATAGGATCAATAGGACAAATGAAGAAAAGAATAATAATCGGTTTATTAATTTTCTTAATTTTTGGCGCGGCTATTTTTTTATTGTATCGAAGCGGCTTTCGCGAAGGCAATGTTATTTTAAAAATTGAAGCTCCGGAAGAAGCCGTTTCCGGAGAAGAAATTAAATACAAGCTTATTGTCGAAAACAGGAATAACTTTGGCTTGCGCGATGCCAAGCTTTCTTTTTCCTATCCCGGCGGAACGATTTGGTTTAATCAGGAGGGCCAGCCGTCTGATTCGCTAATCAATAATTTTGATTCAGCCGGACTTCAAAGCCGGGAGAGAAAAGAATTTATTTTGAGGGCGGTTTTGACCGGTGAAAAAGGCGAGATAAAAAAAGCCAAAGCCGGATTCACTTATAGCCCTAGTAATATCCGTTCTGTTTTTCAGAAAAGCGCCGAAGCCGGAACAACTATTTCAAAAGTTTCCATCCCTCTGACTTTGAGCGGGCCGCCCAATGTCCTGCCCGGCCAATTGGCCCAGGTCTCTCTTGATTTAAGAAATGAAACCGAAAATGACTTTAAGGATCTAGAAGCAGTTTTTTTCTATCCCGACGGCTTCACTTTTAAAAAAGCTTCGCTTTCGCCGAACCAAGGCAACAGCGTATTTAATTTGCCTTTGCTTAAATCAGGGGAAGGTGTGAGAATCAGCATTGAAGGCAATGTTTCTGGTTTTGAAAAAGAGAGCAAAAGATTCATAGTTGTATTAAAAAGAAAAATAGACGGTAAATTCTTTGATTTACAGAAAGCCCAGGTTTTTCTTATTGTTTCGTCGCCTCTTTTAGCCGTTGATGTTTCATTAAATGATTCAAAAGATTATATCGCCGGAGCCGGAGACAAGTTGAAATACAAGATTAGATTTTCAAATAATTCCGACAATAATTTTTCAGCTTTGGAATTGTCTGTTAAGCTTGAAGGCCAGATGTTTGATTCAGCCAGTTTGAAGACCAGCGGTTTTTTTGATCAAAACTCTAAGACAATTTTATGGAATGCGGCCGTCGAGCCGGCGCTGGCGAATCTGACCCCCAATCAAAGCGGAGAAGTTTCTTTCATGATTAATCTCAAGCCGGATTTCCCAAAAGCTTTCGGCAAAAATTATTCGTTGAAGGCGGGTTCTTTAATCCAGACTTCGTCGGTGCCTCCGGATTTTAATCTGGATAAGATTACGGCTTCGGCCGAATTGATCACCAAGGTTAAATCAAAGACTGATTTTATATCCAAGGCTTTTTACAATGATTCAGTGTTTCCAAACACAGGTCCCTACCCGCCCCAGGTTGGCCAAAAGACCACTTATGCGATACATTGGAAAATAGTGAATGAAGGCAATGATTTAACTAATGTTAGAATCGTTTCGTCGCTTTTACCCGGCATCAGCTGGGAGGATAAAATCAAAGTTACGCCGACCCAGTCGGATTTGAATTATAATCCTTCAACCGGGCAGGTTTCTTGGAGTATTCCGACCGTGCCGGCTGGAACTGGAATTGTTTCCCCGGTTTTTGAAGCGGTTTTTCAGGTTGGCGTAACGCCGAGCGTGAATCAATCCGGCCAGAATTTGGAAATTTTAAAAGAGGCAGTCCTTGAAGGAGTTGATAATTTCACCAAAGATAAAATTAATTTAAACCAGCCAAGCCTAAATACTTCAAATGAATAAACTGGAGAAAATCGTTTCATTGGCTAAACGCCGCGGTTTTATTTTTCCAGGCTCTGAAATTTACGGCGGGTTATCCGGTTTTTATGATTTCGGGCCGCTCGGTGTGGAGCTTAAATTCAACATCAAACAGGAATGGTGGCGGGAAGTTGTCCGGACGAGGGATGACGTGGTCGGGGTTTCGGCTGCAATAATAATGAACCCAAAGGCCTGGGAGGCGTCGGGGCATTTAAGCGGTGGTTTTGCGGATGTTTTAGTTGAGTGCAAAAAATGCCACCAAAGGTTTAAGACCGATGATTTTGAGGGCGAGTGTTCCAATTGCCGCGGGAAAGAATTCACTGAACCGCGGCAGTTTAACATAATGTTTAAAACTTTTACCGGGCCGGCCGAAGATTCAGCTTCGACAGTTTATCTAAGGCCCGAGACCACTCCCGGGATAATGGTTAATTTCAAAAATGTTTTGGATACGATGAGGGTAAAAATTCCTTTTGGCATCGCCCAGATTGGCAAAGCTTTTAGGAATGAAATCAATCCGAAAGATTTCATCTTCCGGACTCGCGAGTTTGAACAGATGGAGCTTGAATATTTTGTTGAGCCCCAAAAAGCCGATGAATATTTCAACCAGTGGGTTGACTTGAGATTTAAATGGTATGAAAATTTAGGACTTAAAAATATCCGTAAGAGAGAGCAGTCAAAAGAAGAGCGGGCCCATTATTCGTACGCGACCACGGACATAGAGTATGAATTTCCGTTCGGCTGGAAAGAAATTGAGGGGATCGCCAACCGGACTGATTTTGACTTGAAGGTCCACTCAAAGCATTCAGGCCAGGATTTAACCTATATTGATAAAGAAAGCGGCGGGAGATTCATTCCTTATGTAATTGAGCCGTCAGCCGGAGTTGATCGTGTCCTTTTGGCTTTTTTATGCGAGGTTTATGAGGAAGATGGCGATCGAGCGGTATTAAAACTGCATCCGCGCCTCGCGCCCTATAAAGCGGCAGTCTTTCCATTGTTGGCCAATAAACCGGATTTGGTTGAGAAGGCCCAGCAGATATTTAAAAATTTAAAGATGACAAGTTTAAATGTTGCTTGGGATGACCGGGGCAATATCGGAAAAAGATACTATTCGCAAGATGAAATTGGGACGCCAGTCTGTGTTACGGTGGATTTTCAGACTTTGGAAGATGGCACGGTTACGGTCCGCGACCGGGATACGACTAAGCAAGAAAGAATAAAAATTCAGGGATTGAAAAATTATTTTGAAGAAAAGACAAAATGAATTATGATTTTTTACTTCACCAATACGATAATGGCTTGCGTTTGGTCGTTGTGCCGATGAAGAGCACTCAGACGGTGACGGTTTTGGTTTTGGTTGGCACTGGTTCCCGTTATGAAACCAAAGAGATAAACGGCATCTCCCATTTTTTGGAGCACATGATGTTTAAAGGAACGGACAAGCGGCCCAATACCCTTGATATTGCCAAAGAACTAGATTCAATCGGAGCCGAGTACAACGCTTTCACCGGTAAGGAGTACACCGGCTATTATGCCAAAGCCAGCAGCGAAAATTTAGATTTGATTATTGATGTCATATCCGACATATTTCTAAATTCAAAGCTTGACGAGAAGGAAATTGAAAAAGAAAAAGGCGTTATTATAGAGGAGATAAATTTGTATCTGGACAATCCGACCCGCTACGTGGGCGATTTATTCGAGAATCTGCTCTACGGCGACCAGCCTTTGGGTTGGAATATTACCGGAGGAAAAGACGTCGTCAGAAAATTAAACCGCAATAATTTTGTTGATTATTTTAATTCCCATTACGTAGCTAAAGACACTATCATTGCGGTGGCCGGCAATATAGACAAAGAGAAAGTGAGAGACGAACTGGTGCCAAAATTTTTCGGGAAAGCGAGAGCCGGCGATAAATTGAATCGGCTGCCGGCATCGGAATCTCAAACCAAGCCGGAAGCCCTTGTCCACTACAAAAAAACCGACCAGACTAACTTTATTTTAGGAGTTCGGGCTTTTGATATGTTTTCTCCGAAGCTTGAAGCGGCTCAGATTTTGTCGGTGATACTGGGCGGCGGCATGAGTTCGCGGCTTTTTATTCAAGTTCGAGAAAGGCAGGGTTTGGCTTACCAAGTAAGTTCAAGCCTGGATCTTTACACTGACAAGGGATATTTAGGAACTCAGGCCGGAGTGAATAATGATTTAGTGGAAAAAGCGATTGTTACGGTTTTGGAAGAGTACAAAAAAATAAAAGAAAACATTGCGCCGGAAGAAGAAGTTAAAAAAGCAAAGGAGTTCATAAGGGGAAAACTAGTCATTGCTTTGGAATCGTCCGATGACTTGGCTGTTTTTTACGCTAACCAGTGGCTTTTGAAGAATGAGACTTTGACACCAGAAGAAAAATTAGATAAAATAATGAAGGTTAGAGTTGAAGACGTCCAGGCCGTAGCCAATGAAATTTTCAGGCCGGAAAAGCTTAATCTGGCCTTGATCGGCCCTTTTGAAGACAAGGAGAAGTTTGAAAAACTTTTGGAAATATGAACAACGAACGCCAGCTATTCGATATCTCAACCGCCGCCATTTTTAAATTCGTAATAATCGTTTTGTTTTTTGTTTTGCTTTATCAGGTCCGGCAGGTTATTTTTATTCTTTTTTTCGCGATTATAATCGCTTCGGCGGTGAATCCTTTTGGCCGGTGGCTTGATCGCAAAAGGATTCCGCGACTTCTGGGCATCTTGATTTTATATCTGACCATATTTCTTTTGGTGGTTTTCATTCTTACTTTGATTATTCCTTTTTTCTCTCAGGAAATCGGCCAGCTGACTGAAGATTTGCCGAGGTTCATCGCTCAAGTGACGGCTTCGCTTGAGGCCATCAAGAGTGAATCAGGGACTTTTGATATTATAAATCAGCTTCAGGGAATTTTAGATAGTTTTTCGCAATTCCTTCAGGAGTCAAGCCAATCCGCCGTCGGCTTGATTATAAATGTTTTCGGGGGCATTATTTCATTTTTCGGAGTGGTAATCATATCATTTTACCTTTCGGTGATGAGGGGCGGGATTGACCATTTTTTAAAATCGGTTGTGCCGGACAAATACGAAAAATATATCTTGGACTTATGGCATCGTTCTGAAAAAAATCTGGGCCGATGGTTTCAAGTTCAACTTCTATTGTCTTTGATTGTCGGTTTGATGACTTTTGTCGGTTTATCATTGCTCGGCATAAAGTTCGCCCTTATTTTGGCCGTTTTGATTATGATTTTAGAATTGGTGCCGAATGTTGGTCCGGTCTTGGCCGCCATTCCGGCTGTGGCTCTGGCCTTTTTTCAGTCGCCTTCTTTAGGCCTTTGGACAATTGCTTTTTATATTGTAATCCAACAGATTGAAAATAATGTTTTAACGCCGTTGATTATAGGCCGGACATTGGGTATTAATCCGGTGGTGGTGGTCATTTCTTTGCTAGTTGGATTTAATTTAGCCGGGATTTTGGGGATGATTTTAGCGGTGCCGGTGGCCACAGTGATAGTGGAATTGTTCAACGACATTATTGAGAAAAAAGAAAAAGCCAGAGCCGCCGCGACAAGTTAGAAGGATGGCTATTTTATATATCGTTGCTACTCCGATTGGCAATTTGAAAGACATTACGCTTCGGGCTATTGAGACCTTGAAAGAGGTTGATTTTGTTTTAGCCGAAGATACGAGAGTAACGGCGAAACTATTAAATTACTATCAAGTAAAAAAACCGCTTATCTCATATTTTCAACATTCCAAATTAAGCAAAGTTGAATATGTTTTAGGCTTGCTGGCTCGGGGGAAAAACCTGGCTTTGGTTTCTGACGCCGGGACTCCGGGAATAAATGATCCGGGAGGAAAATTAGTTGAAGAAGTGGTTAAGAAGTTCGGTGATAAAATTCAAATTGCTCCAATCCCCGGGCCAAATGCGATAATCACCGCTTTAAGCGTTTCAGGTTTTAATGCTGACCGGTTTTTGTTCCTTGGTTATCCGCCCCATAAAAAAGGCCGCAAGAAATTTTTCGCCGAAATCGCAAAATCTGACTATCCTGCAGTTTTTTATGAATCGCCTTACCGAATTTTGAAAACCCTGAATGAGTTAAACGAATTTGAAGAATTAAAAAACCGTGAAATTATGGTTGGCCGCGAACTGACCAAAAAATTCGAAACCGTCTATCGCGGAAAAGTGGGAGAAATGGCCGAAAAAATAAGACCGGAAGAGGTAAAAGGTGAGTTTGTTGTAGTTATAAACATAAATACGTAATATTTATACTATGTCATAAAAATTACGAGAAGGCTAATTCCTTTTTCACTTTATTTTTTTCTAGATAATTGCTAATATTTCGGTATCTTATGGCCGAGAAATTTTATATTACAACTACACTGCCTTATGTAAATTCCGATCCTCATATCGGGTTCGCTTTAGAATTGGTTCAAGCTGATGTAATAGCGCGATATCACAGATTATCGGGCGATGAGGTTATTTTTAATACTGGGACTGACGAACACGGGCTTAAAATTTATATGAAAGCAAACGAAGAAGGAAAATCTGTTGAATCATTCGTGGATGAACGCTCAAGTAAATTTAAACATTTGACCGAAATTTTTAATATAAGCGCTACTCACTTTATAAGGACCACAGATGATCATCACAAAAGAGCGGCGCAGATTTTTTGGGAAAGATGTTTTAAAAACGGAGATATATATAAAGCTAAATATAAGATTAAGTATTGCATTGGCTGCGAACTAGAAAAAACCGAATCCGAGTTAGAGAACGGCCGTTGTCCCATCCATCCAAATCTTTCTATTGAAGAAAGAGAAGAAGAAAATTACTTCTTTAAATTTTCTAAGTATCAAAAACCGCTTTTAGACTTGTATCAAAACAACCCTGATTTTGTTTTGCCGGACTTTAGATTTAATGAGATCAAAAGATTTATTGAAGGAGGATTAAAAGATTTTAGTGTATCTAGATTAGTATCGAAAATGCCTTGGGGAGTATCTGTACCTGGAGATTCTGGCCACGTAATGTTCGTTTGGTTTGACGCTTTGATAAACTATATTTCTACATTAGGTTGGCCCGAAGATGAAAAAACGTTCAGCGAGTTTTGGCCCGGAGTGCAAATTGCAGGCAAAGATAATCTTCGTCAGCAATCTGCTATGTGGCAAGCGATGTTGCTGTCGGCCGGGTTGCCAAATTCAAAACAAATATTGATCCACGGTTTCATCACCGTTGACGGTCAGAAAATGTCCAAGACAATCGGTAATGTTATTGATCCGTTTATTTTAATCAAAAAATACGGAGTTGATCCGGTGAGATATTATTTATTGCGAGAGATTCCTTCTTATGAAGACGGCGATTTTTCGTATCAAAAATTAGAGGCGCGGCACAATGCTGATCTGGCCAATAATTTGGGCAATTTGGTTTCCAGAATCACTGCTTTGATTGAAAAATTTTTCAACGGCAGTTTTGCCTATTCCCGAAAATTAGTTTCCAAAGAAATAGATGAAAAAGTAATTAATACCTGGAAAAAATATAATGAAAACATAAATAACTTTAAACTTCACCTTGCTTTAGAAAATACTTTTTCCTTGGTTGATTTCGCCAACTTATTTATTGATCAGCATAAACCGTGGGCATTAAACGATAACCCGGAGCGTCTGAACGAAGTGATGACAAATTTGATTATGATTTTACTCAACGTAGCGTGGCTTTTAAAGCCGTTTTTGCCGGATACGAGCGATAGTATTTTTGAAGTTTTAGGAGCCGATAAAAACGGGAATTCATGGGAAGATAAGCCGTTTCAGGTTAAGCCTAAGATTTTATTTCCGAAAATTTAAAATGTCAAAATATAATCCGTCGAAAATAGAAAAAAAGTGGCAGAAAGAGTGGGAGAAAAATAAACTCTATTTTACTAAAGATAAAGTCAAAGGCAGAAAAAATTTTTACCATTTAGTAATGTTTCCTTATCCTTCGGGCGATCTTCACATGGGTCATTGGTTTAACTACGCGCCGGCCGATGTCTACGCTCGTTTTAAGCGAATGCGGGGATTTAATGTAATGTCGCCCATCGGTTTTGATGCTTTTGGCCTGCCGGCCGAGAACGCAGCCATAAAAAGGAATCTTGATCCTAAAGACTGGACCTACGGCAATATCGAGGCAATGAAAAAGCAGATGAAATCAATCGGTGCGGTTTTTGACTGGTCGCGAGAAATTATTACCGCTGAGCCCGACTATTACAGATGGACTCAATGGATTTTTTTAAAACTATTTGAAGCCGGTTTAGCCAAGAAAGAGAAAGTTTTGGCTAATTGGTGTCCGCACTGCAAGACCATTTTGGCTAACGAACAGGTTCAGAATGGAGAATGTGAAAGGTGTGATACGGTGGTTGAGCAGAGATTACTTGACCAGTGGGTTCTCAAAATTACTGACTATGCCCAAAAACTTTTAGACGGTATGGAAAAAATTAATTGGCCTGAGACGACCAAAGTTTTACAAAAAAACTGGATCGGTTGTTCTGAAGGAGCAATAATTAAATTTCAGATACCTAACTCAAAACTTCTGATTTCTGTTTTTACCACCCGGCCGGATACGATTTTCGGAGCCACTTTTATGGTTTTGGCGCCGGAGCATGAGTTAGTTAAAAAGATAACTAAAGACCAGCAGCTCGGCCAGGTCAATAATTATCTTGAGAAAACAAAAAAGAAAACCGAGCTGGAAAGATTGTCTGAAGTAAAAGAAAAAACCGGAGTTTTTACCGGAGCTTATGCTTTTAATCCGGCTAACGGTGAAAAAATTCCGATTTGGATTTCTGATTTTGTTCTGCCTCATTATGGGACCGGTGCAATAATGGCTGTTCCGGCCCATGATCAAAGGGATTTTGACTTCGCGAAAAAGTTTAATTTGCCGATTAAAAAAATTGATTTAGACAGCGAGATTTTAAACCAGCTTTCAAAAAAAGGTTTGGCCGAAAGAAAGATAACTTACCGGCTCCATGACTGGATTATCAGTCGCCAGCGATACTGGGGGACGCCGATTCCGGTTATTTACTGTCAAAAGTGCGGAATTTTACCGGTTTTAGAGAAAGACCTGCCTGTTCAGTTGCCAAAATTAGAGGATTTTAAACCGTCAGGAAATGGCCAGTCGCCTTTAGCCAAAGTCAAAGAGTGGGTGGATATAAGATGCTGGAGATGTTTTAGTTCAGCTAGAAGAGAAACCGACACCATGGATACTTTTGTGGATTCTGCTTGGTATTTTTTGCGCTATGCCGACCCTAAAAACAAAAAAGAATTTGCTTCAAAGGAAAAATTAAAGGCTTGGCTTCCAGTTAATATGTATATTGGCGGGCAGGAACATGCGACCAAACATTTACTCTACGCTCGATTTATTACCAAAGTTTTAGCTGATTCGGGTTATTTGGATTTTAACGAACCGTTTTCGATTTTGCGCCATCAAGGGTTAATTTTAGGTCCGAACAGCCAGAAAATGTCCAAATCCAGAGGCAATGTCGTTGATCCGGACGAAATGGTCAAAAAATTCGGTTCTGATTCAATCCGAATGTATTTTTGCTTTATGGGACCGTATGAAAACGGAGGGCCGTGGAATCCAAAAGGAATTAATGGAGTTTATCGGTTTTTGAATAGAGTGTGGAATTTGGTAAATAAAAAACCGGGCAATGACAAATCAGATAAAGCATTTCATAAAGCGATTAAAAAAATCGGGGAAGACATTGAGAATTTGAGATTCAATACTGCGGTCAGCGAGTTGATGAAGTTATTGAATGAAATAGAAGATAAACAGCCGGCAAAAAAACAAATCGAAGTATTTTTAAAATTACTGGCGCCTTTTGCTCCGCATTTGACCGAAGAACTCTGGCGTAAAGTTTTAAAGAACAAAAAATCAATCCATTTGGAAAAGTGGCCGGAATATGACCAAAGACTTATTGAAGAAGAAATGATTGATTTGGTCGTTCAGGTGAACGGCCGGACCAGAGAGATAATCAAAGCTCGGCGAGATTTGAAAGAAAACGAAGTCCGCGAACTGGCCTTGAAATCGGAAAAAATAAAAAGATATGTTTCCGGAAAAGAAATCAGAAAATTTATTTACATCTCCAATAAAATCGCTAATATAGTAATTTAACAATGAAGACAATTAAAGTTGACTTAAGAGGCGATTTCTCCGAGGCAATTCAGGAGGCGGTTGCGGTTTTGAAGTTGGGCGGGGTGATTGTTTATCCGACTGATACCTTATATGGCCTTGGCGCGAATGCCTTGGAGATCGGGCCAGTGGAAAGAATTTTCAAAATTAAGCAAAGATCCAAAAGTAAGCCGCTTCCGATTGCCGTAAGAAATATCAATTGGGCTAAAGAACTGGCTTTCATTTATAAAAAAGAAGAAAAAATTTTAGAAGCGGCTTGGCCCGGGGCAGTAACCGTAGTTTTACCGAAAAGGAATATTGTCCCCGATATTTTAACGGCTGGCCAAAGGAGCGTAGCGATGAGAATCCCTAACAGCCTCTTTATTGATGAATTGCTTGGCAAATTCGGCTATCCGATTACTTCCACCTCGGCCAATATTTCTGACGAGCTGCCGTCTTTTAAAATTTCTGAAATAATTGAAAGATTCGAGAATTCAGAGTATAAGCCGGATTTAGTGATTGACGCCGGAGATTTGAAACAATCGGAACCTTCAACGGTTTTAGATTTAACCACAGATAAACCGAAGATTTTAAGAATTGGACCGTCAAAACCGGAAACACTTTTGAAACTTCTGGAAATTTAATATGTCCATAAAAAATCTAATCAAAAAAGAGCTGGCTCGCCAGAAAAAAGTCATAAATTTAATTCCGTCCGAAAACTATCCATCCAAAGATGTTTTGGCGGCTTTGGGTTCGCAATTAACTTCAAAATATGGCGAGGGCAAAGCTCATCAAAGATACTATTTTGGCAATAAAGTTATAGACGAAATTGAAGATGAAGTCAGTAGTTTAGTTTATAAAGCTTTTAAAATTTCTCCGAAAAATTACGGCGTCAATGTCCAGCCGTATTCAGGAAGTACGGCTAACTTAGCGGTATATCTTGGAACGCTTAATCTTGGCGATATAATTTTGGCGATGTCTTTGGGTCATGGCGGACATTTATCTCACGGTCACGCCATAAGTTGGACCGGCAAACTTTTTAAATTTGAGCATTATGGCGTCGGCAAAGACGGTTTTCTTGATTATGATCAGATTTTAAAAATCGCCAAAAAATTTAGGCCCAAAATGGTTGTTTGCGGGGCAACTGCCTATTCGAGAAAAATTGATTTCAAAAAGTTTCGCCAAATTGCCGATTCAGTTGGCGCCTTGATGATGGCCGATGTATCCCATATCGCTGGTCTTATTGCCAGCGGCGTTCATCCGTCTCCTTTCCCATATGCCGATATTGTTATGACTACCACCCAAAAAACTTTGAGAGGGCCTCGCGGAGCGATAATTATTTCAAGAAAGAAGTTATCCGACGTTATAGGTAAAGCTGTTTTCCCGGGGCTTCAAGGCGGGCCGCACTTAAATGTAATCGCGGCAATCGGCATCGCTCTTGAAGAGGCATTAGGGCCGGATTTTAAAGAGTATACAAAACAAGTTGTCAAAAACGCCAAAGTTTTAGCTGAAGAACTTAAAAAGCAGGGATTTAAGATAATATCCGGCGGGACCGACAATCATATGGTTTTGATTGATGTTGCTCCTTTGGGCCTGACCGGTAAAGAAGCTGGAGAAAAACTTGAGAAAAATGGGATCATCGTCAATAAAAATATGATTCCGTTTGATCCTCGAAAACCCTGGGATCCGTCGGGTATCCGCCTTGGTACCCCGGCTGAAACCACCCGCGGCGCCAAAGAAAAAGATATGATTAAGATAGCGAAACAGATAGCAGAAATTTTAAAATGATTATCGACGGCAGAAAAATTGCTCAAAAAATTTTAGATGAAGCAAGCGAAAAACCCCCAAATTTCAAAAAGCCGTTGCGGTTGGTTGGAATTTTGATCGGAGATAATACAGAACTAAGAAAATTTGTTGAGTTAAAGAAAAAAGCGGCGGAAGAAGTCGGTATTGATTTTAGAGTTTACGAGTTTCCGGAAAATATAACCAATAACAAATTGCGGGAGGAATTGAATAAAATTGCCAAGGCAAAAGTAAATCATGGAATCATTATTGAACTGCCGTTGCCTAAACATTTAAATACCCAGTATCTTTTAAACACTATTTCCGAAGAGAAAGATGTTGATGTTTTGTCAGAAAAAAGCCAGGGCAAATTTTTTGTGGGCCGGTCAAAAATTCTGCCGCCGGCAGTTGAAGCGGTGAAACAAATTTTCAATGAATACAAGATTGACCCGAAAGGTAAAACCGCGGCTGTTTTCGGCTACGGACTCTTAGTCGGAAAATTAGTCAGTCATTGGTTGATAAATCAGGGAGCTACAGTTTCAATAATTACTGAATATACCAAAGAGCCGGAAAAATTTTCAAAGGAATCGGATATTATAATTTCCGGAGTCGGCCCCTCCTACGCTAAAGCTTCGGAGGGTAAAAAAAAATTAATCACTGAAGATATGGTGAAAGAGGGTGCAGTGGTGATTGATTTCGGCAAAGATGTTGATTTTGATTTGGTTTCAAAAAAAGCCGGATTAATAACGCCGCCAATCGGCGGGGTTGGGCCGATAGTGGTGGCGAGCGTTTTAAAGAATTTAGCTGAATTATGGAGTTAATTATTATTTTTTCGGCTGAATATCTTGGGTATATTTTGTTGGCCGTATTTTTAATTCTGTTTTTAAAGAATCGGCGTAAAGATTTTTTAATTATTCCGCTTTTTTCCGCGTTATTGTCAAGATTTATTTTTACGGAGATAATTAGATTTTTTTACTTCAGGCCAAGGCCTTTTGTGGCAAAAATGATTACCCCTTTGATTGATCACGCTCCCACCGCTTCTTTTCCATCCGGCCACGCCGCTTTTTTCTTCGCTTTGTCGGCCGGAATTTATTCTTTCAACAAAAAGGCCGGCCTTTGGTTTTTTGGAGCCAGCTTTATTATCGGTTTTAGCCGCGTCTTTTCCGGGCTTCATTATCCAACAGATGTTTTAGGGGGTTTAGCGCTTGGGATTTTTTCTTTCTGGCTGGTTAGATTTTTCTCCAAAAGGTTTATTTAAAAAGACAAATGCCGAGAGAGGGGGTCGAACCCTCAAGTCCTTACGGACGCGTGATTTTGAATCACGTGCGGTTGCCAATTTCGCCACCTCGGCTTACATCTATTGTATCATTTTTTTCGCCGTTTTACAATATGAGTAATGGCTAAAGTCATCGGCATAGTTAACACTAAAGGCGGAAGCGGAAAAAGTACTACTTCTATAAATTTATCCGTCTATTTGGCTGCTTTTGGAAAGAAAATTCTTTTGGTTGATTTAGACCCTCAAGCAAATGCGACTCTGGGCTTGGGCGTTCATTTAGATAAAGACCACTACAATATATATCACACTCTGGTGGCTGATGCCGAACCCGGGGCCCTTATCAAGAAAACTTCGATTTTCAATCTTGATATTCTGCCGTCTTCCGAAAGTCTGGCTGGCGCCAATATAGAGCTTGTGAGTTTTAAAAACCGCGAGCTTCAGCTTAAAAAAGTTTTAGCTAAAGTTAAAGACGATTATGATTTTGTTTTAATTGACTGTTTGCCTTCGGTCGGCATTTTGAACGTCAACGCCTTGTCCGCTTCGGATTATATTTTAATTCCGGTCCAGTCCGAGCATTTTGCTTTAGCCGGGCTTGATCAGCTTTTGTCGGTGGTTGATTTGGTCAAAAAATATCTTAATCCCGATCTGAAAATTCTGGGGGCGGTGGTGACGATGTTTGATAAAAGAAACCAGCTGGACAGAAATATTTTAAATCAGGTTCACAAAAATTTCCCCGGTTATGTTTTCAACGCCGTGATTCCGCGTCAGGTTTCGTTTGCCGAAGCCCCAGCGATAGGCAAAAGCATTTTACAGCATGATCCCTATTCAAAAGGGGCCCGGTCTTATAGAGAGCTGGCGATTGAAGTAATGGATAAAGTTAAATGAATAAAATAAAAACTGGTAAAGGACTCAATGCCTTAATTCCGATAAAACCCAGGACCAAATCCAAGAAAGAAAAGGAAAATGTTTATTACGTCGAGATAAGAAAAATCAAGCTTTCCCCGGAGCAGCTCAAAAAAGAAATTGACAAAAAAGTTTTAAAAGAATTAACCGAGTCAATCAGGAAATACGGAGTGATTCAGCCGCTTACCCTGATAAAAGTTGAAAAAAGAAAAAAACATGGGATTAATGTTTATTATAAATTGTTTGAGGGCCGAAAAAGATTTTTAGCGGCTAAGGGAGCGGGCCTAAGAGTGGTTCCGGCAAAGATCAAGATTTAGGGACAAAATTTAGGGACAAAAAAGTGAAAATTGACACTTTTCAATAATTGCTTTATAATGACAAAGTCTAAGGTATTTTTGTTTTTGATGTTCGCTTTTATCTTGGGAGTCGGGGGCGGCTCCTTTTTTGATATTTCTCAAGAAGTTGTTTTGGTAATTGCCATTGCCGCCATTTCTTTGGTAGCTGTATTTTACCGGCGAGGCTCAAAGTTTTTGAGTTTCCCAGTTGCTTTCGGCGCATTTTTAATTCTAGCTTTTTCAGCCGGGGTTTTAAGATTTGACGTTTCCGAATCGTTGATCAAAGTCTTGACCAATTTTAACGATACTGATATTAATCTTGAGTTATGGGGATATATCAACGATGAACCTCAACGATTAATTGATAAACAGCGGTTGATACTTCAAGTTAAAGAAATTCGGGTGCCGGACTACGCGGTTCTTACCGATGAGAAGGTTTTGATCACCGTGAATTTATATCCAGAGTTTCAATATGGCGATTTTGTTTCAGTTGAAGGAAAATTCCAATCACCAAAGAACTTTGATGATTTCGATTATGTTAATTACTTAGCCAAAGACGGGATTTTTTCTTTGGTTTACTATCCCAAGATTCAAAAAATAAGCGAGTCAGATTTTTTAAACCCGCAAAGTATTTTTGAAGATATAAAAATTTCGGCATTTCGCCAGATTTTCAGAATAAAAAAAGTTTTTGAAGAATCGGTTGAAAGAACTGTGGCCGAGCCGAATGCCGCCTTGATTAACGGAATCCTGCTTGGTTCGCGGGAGAACATTCCCCAAGACTTGAAAGAAGCGTTTAACAAAACCGGCACGACCCATATTTTGGCCATCTCCGGCTACAACATTACTATCGTCGGCCTTTATATTTCTTTTATTTTTATGTTTTTTATCCGAAGACAGGCTGCTTTTTGGTTTACGGTTTTAGGCATAGTCATATTCACAATTTTAACCGGCGCTTCAGCTTCGGTCATTCGGGCGGCGATTATGGGCATTTTAGTTTTGTTGGCTTATCGGGAAGGCCGATTCCATAATATGGCTAATTCAATCGTTTTTGCCGGTTTAGTTATGATTGTTTTAAATCCGAAAGTTCTGCGGTTTGATGTTGGATTCCAGCTTTCGTTTTTAGCAACACTAGGGCTTATCTATCTTGCTCCTTTTTTAAGCGAGAAATTAAAGAAAATGCCTGAACTCTGGACCTTCAAAGAAAATTTTATCGCCACTCTTTCCGCCCAAATAATGGTTTTGCCGGTAATTTTATATAACTTTGGCAGTTTTTCACTGGTTTCTCTGCCGGCTAATGTGCTAATCCTGCCGGCTGTGCCAATAACAATGTTTTTCGGTTTTCTGGCCGGAGTTTCCGGATTAATTTGGCTGCGGCTTGGCGAAGCGATCGGCCTGATTGCCTGGCTTTTTTCTGAATACGAAATTTTAATCGTGAGGATTTTTTCTGTGATTTTATAAATGCCGCCTAAAAAACAAATTATTGTTTTCGTTCTATTGGTTTTGTTTTTGGTTTTAGCATTTTTTGCTGATTCAAAAAACGAAGCCGGACTTAAGGTTTATTTTTTTGATGTTGGTCAGGGCGACTCAATTTTCATAGAGACCGAAGAAAAAAAACAAATTTTGATTGACGGCGGGCCGGATAATAAAGTAGTTCAAAAATTATCAGAAGCAATGCCGTTTTGGGACCGAACCATTGATTTAGTTATTTTGACTCACTCTGACAAGGATCACATCTTAGGCTTAATCGAAGTTTTGAAAAGATACCGGGTTAAAGGAATCATTGAAACTGGAATTGAATGCGGGAAAGCGGAATGCCTGGCTTGGAAAGAGTTAAAAGAAAAAGAAAAAGCGCCGGTTATTTTCGTGAAACTGGGCGACTCGTTAGTGCTTGATGAAAATACCAAGATTTTAATTTTAAATCCTTTCGTTGATATGGCCGGAGAAAAAATTTCAAAAGCCAATAATTCTTCCATCGTGGCCAAATTAATCTATGGCGGATATAGCATCTTATTGACCGGCGATATTGAGAAACAGATTGAAGAAAAGCTGGTTTTGGCCGGAGTAGACATTGATTCTGATTATCTTAAAATCCCGCATCACGGCAGTAAGACTTCAACCACCGAAGAATTTTTGAAGAAAACATCGCCGCTTTTGGCTTTTATCTCTCTTGGTAAAAATAATTCTTACGGCCATCCCCATAAAATCGTTATCGACCGCCTTGAAAAAAGAAACATAAAATATTATCGTACTGATGAACTGGGAACTATTTTGCTAATTTGCAGATTAAATGAACAATGCCATATAGAAAATCAAAAATAAAAAATAAAAAGTCAAAATTGATGGAGAAAATTTTGGCTGACCCGAAGCATCCGAGAGAGGAGAAGACTTTGGTTTTAATAAAGCCGGATGCCGTGAAAAGAGGACTAGTCGGTGAGATAATTAGACGTTTTGAAAGCCGGAGCCTTAAAATGATCGGTTTGAAAATGGTATATGGAAAGAGAATTGACTTTGACCGCCACTATCCGAAAAGCAAAGAGTGGATTGCTAATTTAGGGAAAAGAACAATAGAAATTTACAAAAAATACAACTACAGCTTGAAAAACGATTTTGGCACCGATGATTCATTTAAAATAGGAAAAATTTTCCGCAACTGGCTGATTGATTTTTTAGCTTCCGGGCCGGTAGTCAAGATTTTAATTGAAGGAGTCCACGCCATTGACGTGGTCAGAAAAATTGTCGGCGACACCCAACCTCATTTTGCCTTGACCGGAACTATCCGCGGCGATTTTAGCGTTGACTCGGCCGGCTCGGCCAACAAAGATAAACGCGCGATCCATAATTTGATCCATGCTTCCGGCAATAAAGAAGAGGCGAGAAATGAAATAATGCTCTGGTTTATTCCTGAAGAAATTGCTGACTATAAAAGAGTTGAAGAACTGATGTAAGAACAAAAAACCGCTTAAAGCGGTTTTTTGTTCTTGGTCGGGCCGCCGGGATTCGAACCCGGTTCACAGGATCCCCGACCCTGCATAATAACCATTATACTACGGCCCGTTTAATGTTTTTATCTCGCTTCTTTATGAAGCGTCTTAATGCAGTCAGTGCAGATTTTAATTCTTTTTCCATTAACCAAAGCCCACTGGAGATTGGGCTTTTGGCGGTAAGCTTTTGTCGGATTATAATGACCGCGCAATAATTTACGTTTAATCACTTTCATTGATTTTTTTCCGCATTTTGGACAACGCATAAAATTATGACAGAATATTTACAGAATATATTAAAACTGATATCATTTCAAGACAATGGAAGGTTTTTTGTTTATTATTTTTCAGATCCTAGTGGTTTTGTTTTCAATCGTCATCCACGAAGTTAGCCACGGGCTCATGGCTTATAGCCTAGGCGACCAGACCGCTAAAAATGCCGGCCGTTTGACTCTTAATCCCTTGCCTCATCTGGATATGTTCGGTTCAATTATTCTGCCGTTTCTAACTTTTTCTTTGGGCGGTTTTATTTTCGGTTATGCTAAGCCAGTGCCTTATAATCCTCTTTATCTCCGGGACCAAAGATTCGGCCCGGCCAAGGTCGGTTTTGCCGGGCCGGCTTCTAACATCGCCATTGCTTTAATTTTTGGTTTTATTCTAAGGTTTTTGCCGGCTTTTTTAGGGGCCTCAATTTTGCCGGAGCTTTTTTCTTTTATTGTTTTAATGAATTTGGTTTTAGCGATTTTCAATCTTTTGCCGGTGCCGCCGCTCGACGGCCATTGGCTTTTATTGAGCGTTATCTCTGAAAAGTTTTATAGGTTTAAACTTTTTTATCTCCGCTACGGCCTGATTTTATTTTTACTGGTTTTGATTTTTGCTCTGCCTCTGATTTCCCCTCTTGTGTTTAAACTTTTTCGTTTGATTGTTGGATAGTTTGCTAACCGTTTGTTTTTCTGGTATATTTTTTATTCGTGCCGACATTCAGACAGCTTTTGAAAAACCCGAGAAAAATATTGAAAGCGAAAACCAAATCGCCGGCTTTGGCTTTTGGATTTAATACCAATAAGAACCGGCCGGTTTACTATCCTTCGCCTTTTAAACGCGGAATTTGTATTAAGGTTACGACTACCACTCCCAAAAAACCAAATTCGGCTCTGAGAAAAATTGCCCGGGTCCGGCTGAATAACGGCCAGGAAGTAACAGCCTATATCCCCGGCATTGGTCATAATTTGCAGGAGCATTCGGTGGTGATGATAAGAGGCGGAAGAGTCAAAGATTTGCCCGGAGTCAGATACCATATTGTCCGCGGCGTTTTAGATTCGGCTGGAGTAGAAGGAAGGAAACAACAGAGAAGTAAGTATGGCGCCAAGAGGCCCAAATAAAAATATTTGAATAGCTCTCCTTCGCTAAAGCTTCGGAGGAGCACTTCTTCGCTTAAGAAGAAATGCTTGCACTTCGAAGCTCCGAAGGAGCGAAGAAGTGAGACGAGGACAAACACCTAAAAGACCAAACGAACCGGATATTAAATACCAAAGCGCTTTAGTCGCTAAATTTATTAATTACATAATGAGAAGCGGCCGCAAGGCGATTGCCCGCCGGATTGTTTATGATTCTCTGGAGAGCGCCGAAAAAAAATTGGGCAAAAGCCCTTTGGAAATTTTAGAGCAGGTCATAAAAAATGCCGGCCCGGATCAGGAATTAAGGTCGCGCCGGATCGGCGGGGCTAATTACCAAATTCCCTATCCGGTTAAGCCGGATCGAAGGATAACTTTGGCTCTGCGCTGGGTTATTGAAACGGCTAAATCGAAAAAAGGGAAACCGATGGCTGATAAACTGACCCAGGAACTGATTGACGCTTTTAATAATACCGGCTTGGCAGTCAAGAAAAAGATCGATACTCACAGAATGGCGGATGCGAATAAGGCATTTGCCCATTTCGCCTGGTAGTTTTTGCATGAGAGACTATTCTATTGAAAAAACTCGAAACATCGGCATTATTGCTCACATAGACGCAGGCAAAACCACGGTCAGCGAACGAGTTTTGTTTTACACTGGTGTTTCTCATAAAATTGGAGAGGTCCACGAAGGCGAAGCGATTATGGACTGGATGGAGCAGGAGCGCGAGCGGGGCATCACTATTACCGCTGCGGCCACAACCGTTTTTTGGGTGCCAACCTACGTAGCGAATAACAACCAACGGATAATTAATAACCAGAAAAATCTTGAGTATAAAATTAACATTATTGACACTCCGGGCCATGTTGATTTTACGGTTGAGGTGGAACGTTCGCTTAGGGTGCTTGACGGAGCGGTGGTGGTTTTTGACGGCGTGGCCGGGGTTGAACCGCAGTCGGAAACAGTTTGGCGCCAAGCCGACAAGTATAAAGTTCCCCGGATATGCTTTATCAATAAATTAGACCGGTTGGGTGCTTCTTTTGATAGTTCTTTTCAGTCAATTCTAGGGAGGCTTACTCCGAACGCTGTCCGGATGCAGGTTCCTAGCGGCGAAGAAGACAAGTTCACCGGCATAGTTGATCTTTTGACTATGAAGTTTTATTGCTTTGAAGGAAAATTCGGCGAATCAATGGTTGAAACAGAAATTCCGGAGAGCCTGAAAGAAAAAGCCCAAAAACTTCGCCACGAATTAATTGAAAAAATAGCCGAGAACGACGACGAAGTGATGGAGATATTTTTGGAAGGGAGAGAAATTCCTCTCGAAACCTTAAAAAAATCCTTGAGGAAATCGGTTTTGAATTACAAAATCGTTCCGGTTTATTGCGGTTCGGCTTTGAAAAACAAAGGGGTCCAGCTGGTTTTAGACGCAGTTATTGATTATTTGCCATCTCCTTTGGATGTCCCGCCGATTAAAGGAATAAATCCAAAAACCGGCCAAGAAGAAGAAAGGCATTCTAAAGATAATGAGCCTTTCACCGCTTTGGCTTTTAAAGTGGCGACTGATCCTTATGTCGGCCAGCTTACTTTTTTCAGGGTATATTCCGGAGTTTTGAAAGCCGGTTCTTATGTTTTAAACGCGACCAAAGACGAGAAGGAAAGAATCGGCCGGATTTTAAGAATGCATGCCAATGAAAGGCAGGAATTGTCAGAAGTCTATGCCGGCAATATCGCTGCCACTGTTGGTTTGAAATTTACCAAAACCGGCGATACTTTAACTGACCCGGAGTGGCCGGTTGTTTTGGAGGAAATTGTTTTTCCGGAGCCGGTTATTTCTTTGAGGATTGAACCTAAAACCAAGGCTGACCAGGAGAAGATGTCTTCGGCTTTAAGAAAGCTTTCCGACGAAGATCCGACTTTCCGGATGAAAACCGATCAGGAGACCGGCGATATGATCATTTCTGGAATGGGCGAGCTCCATCTTGAAATTATCGTTGACCGGATGAAAAGGGAATTTTCAGTCGAGGCCTCTATCGGCCGGCCCCAGGTGGCTTACAAAGAAACAATCACTGGCTCGACCGAAGTCGAGGGCAAGTACATCAGACAGTCGGGCGGCCGGGGCCAGTACGGCCACGTCTGGCTCCGGCTTGAACCTTTAGAGCGGGGGCAGGGATTTGAGTTTGTTAACGCCATTAGAGGCGGAGCCATACCTGATGAGTTTATTCCGGCGGTGGAAAAGGGAATTTTGGAAGCCAAAGAAAAAGGGGTTTTGGCCGGCTATCCGATAACCGATTTCAAAGCCACTTTGTATGACGGCACTTTCCACGAAGTCGATTCTTCAGAAATCGCTTTTAAAATCGCGGCTTCATCCGCTTTTCAAGATGGAGCAAAAAGATCAAAACCAGTTATCTTAGAACCCTTGATGAAGATTGAAGTGATTGTTCCGGAAAAATTCATGGGCGAAGCCACCGGCGATCTTTCGAGCCGTCGAGGCCAGATTTTGAATATCACCGACCGAGAGATCTTGAATCTTAAAGTGATTGATGCTAAAGTTCCTCTTGGCGAAATGTTCGGCTATGCGACGGTTTTACGTTCTTTGACCGAAGGGAGAGGCACATTCACGATGGAATTTTCGAATTACGAGACGGTGCCCCAGAACGTGGCTAGCGAGATAATCGCCGGGAAAAAATAGAGATAAGAATCAATATAATTGATTCGCTCGGATGAGCTGAAATAACTTTCAATTATCCTCGTTCATAATTATGATAAACGAAGAATTAAAAAATTTAGTTTCTCAATTCGGGACTTTAGTATTGGTTGAAAATAATCAGCCGAAATTTATAGTTATGACCTACGATAAATTCAGTT
>JBBTQD010000023.1:0-3681 GCA_038065855.1 Patescibacteria group bacterium | reverse complement strand
CTAACGCCCCCCTAATAAGGGGGGCGATATCCGGGCCCCAAGCAAGCCCTTCATTGAAATATTCAGCTATTTTATGAAAGCTTTTTTGGCATTGTGATTGTTAAAATTCCGTTTTTCAAAGTGGCTTTGGTTTGGTCAGGATTGATTTCTTCCGGCAGGATCACCTTCCTTGAAAATTCTCCCCAGTGGAGCTCTTGATAAAAGTAATTTTCCCCTTTTTCTTTTTCTTCTTCTTTCCGGGTTCCTTTTATCGTAACCGCATCCTTGGTTATTGATATATCCAGATCTTTGCCCCCGACTCCGGCGATAGCTGATTTTACGACGATCTTATTGTCTTTTTGAAAAACGTCCAAGGTCAGAATTCCGTTTTGGTCCTTTGCTTCTTCTTTCATTAAAATTTCTCTAATTTAATTTTATTTTATCATAACACCAAGTCAATGGCTTTTATGTGGATACGCTCTGGATAAGCTGTTTATGTCGTTCTTTTAATTTGTCAAAAAGGATTAAAAGAAGAGTCATCATTCCCAGTAAAAGCAAGGTATTTCCGGCTAAAGCCGCGCCCGGATTCAGAAAGATTAGGTAATTGAAAATTAAATGGAGGAATGAGGCCAGAATCAAGCCGAAAGCGACGATTTGTTTTTTAAAGTGGTAGAAAAACCAGGCCAGGCCCAAAAAATAGCCCATGATTCCGGAAGCCAGGGCGTGGAGCAATGTCGCGCCGGTGAACCGTAAAGAAATAATTCCCAAGGCGGCGCCAAAGCCTTCCGGATAAACCTTGAAAGCAATGAGGATGTTTTCCATAGCCGCGAAGCCCAAGGCGGCGGTAATCATATAGATTATGGAGTCGTGGGGCTCGTCGAAGTCGGGCTTGGCCATCACCGAATTTTTAACCACCCAGTATTTCATATATTCTTCAATAAAAGCGGCCAGAGTGAAGAAAATGGCTGCGTTTGAGACCAGGCGGCTTCTGAAGACTTCGCTGACCATTGCTTCAAGCAGCACCACCACCGGAGCGATGATTATTCCGAATAGAAAAACCTTGATGATCAGGTACCTTGGTTCCGGCCTCGGATCTTTTTTCAAAAAAATCAAAAGCCAGACGATGCTGGGCAGAAAGCCGAGGGTTATTAAAATTATATTTGTCGGAATGCTTATTAGGGCCATGGTTCAATCAAAAGCATTTTCTTATTTTCAATCGGCAGATTTGACCAAATTTCTTCAGTGATGAAAGGCATAAAAGGATGGAGAAGTTTTAATTGATTGGTCAGGAGCCATAGCATGGCTTCCAGTTTCCGGTTTTTAGCCCCCAGTTTCAATTTTTCTTTCGCATCCTCTATATATACGGCCGCGAAGCGGTCCCAGAAAAAGTGGTAAAGATCATTAGCCGCCTGGCCGAAGCGGAAATCCTCGATATTTTTTTCAGTTGATTTGGCTAAATTTTTTAATTCTTGGAGAAACTCTCTGTCCATTGTATCTGATTTTGAAGGAAGTTTTAAATCGTATTCTTTGTTTCTTTCTAAGTTCATTAACAAAAACCGGGCCACGTTCCAGATTTTGTTGGCGAATTTTTTGCCGACATCGATAACGTCTTCGTTGAATCTCATATCCTGAACGCCGGTAGTCTGGAAAGCCAAGCCGAAACGCAAAGCATCGGCTCCATATTTTTCAATCAGGCCGATCGGGTCAATGCCGGTGCCTAATGATTTCGACATTCTTTGGCCGTCTTTGGTCAAGATCGTAGGATGGATGTAGACTTTTTTAAACGGTGATTTGCCGGTCAGTTCTATTCCGGAAAAAATCATCCGGGTGATCCAGAGATGCAAAATATCCCGACCCGAAGTGATGAATTGGGTCGGATAGAAATTTTTGTAATCCTGATTGTTTTTGTCAGGCCATCCCAAAACCGCAAACGGCCAGAGAGCCGAAGAAAACCATGTATCTAAAACATCTTCAGAGTCTGGTATCGGATGCCCCCACCAAATTTGACGTGAAATGTTCCAGTCGCGGATGTTTTCAAGCCAATTCAAGTAGGGGCTTTCCCATTTTTCCGGATGAATTTTGACCGAGCCATTTTTAACCGCTTTTTTCGCAAATTCAGCCAGTTCTTTCATTTTCAAAAACCACTGTTTTGAATAAAGCGGCTCGATTACTGTGTTGCATCTTTCACAATGGCCGATATTATGAATCAGGTCTTCTGTTTTTTCCAAAAGTCCGAGTTCTTTGAGTCTCTCCAAAACTTTTTCGCGGCAGTCCGCTGTTTTTAATCCTTCGCAAAGCGGACCGGCCTGGCTGGTCATTTTTCCGTTTTGGTTAATTATTTCGAAAACCTGAAGATTATGTCGTTGTGAAATTTCAAAATCATCAAACGAGTGGGCCGGTGTTACTTTTATTGCGCCAGTGCCGAAAGCAATGTCAATTTTTTCGTCGGCGATAATAGGAATTTCCCGTTCTTGAATCGGCAGAATTGCTTTCTGCCCGATTAATTCTTTATATCTTTCGTCTCTCGGGTTTACGGCTACCGCAGAATCGCCAAGCATGGTTTCGGGCCTTGTGGTCGCGACAATAATATATTTTTTGCTGTTAACTATTGGGTATTTAATAAAATATAGCTTTCCTTCGGTTTCTTTGTATTCAACTTCTAAGTCGGAAATCGCGCTTTGGCATCTGGGGCACCAGTTTATCACCCGCCAGCCCTGGTAAATCCAGCCTTTCTTTTGATAGCGGTTAAAGGCTTCAGCCACCGCTTTTTGGTAGTCTTTGTCCAGGGTGAATCTTTTTCTTGACCAGTCCAGAGACAGGCCTAATTTTTTGAATTGACCCAAAATGGTCGAGCCGTATTTATCAACCCATCCCCAGACGCGCTGCAAAAATTTTTCTCTGCCTAGGTCGTGGCGGGTCAAGCCTTCTTTTTTCAGTTCTTTTTCAACCACGTTTTGGGCGGCGATTCCGGCGTGGTCAAGCCCGGGCACCCACAGTACCTGATACCCCTGCATCCTTTTCATCCGGACGATTATGTCTTCTAAGGTATGTTCAAGAGCGTGGCCTATATGGAGTTCGCCGGTGATGTTCGGCGGAGCGATTGCGGCCACAAATTTTTTTTGGGCAAGTCCGGCCAGCCCTTTTTTTTTCGTTTTCTCCGGGCTAAAAAAACCGCTCTCTTCCCAGAGCTTGTAAATTTTATCTTCAACTTCTTTCGGATTATAGGCTTTTGGCAGTTCTAGCATCACTTTGATTTTAGCATATTTTAACTCCAGCTTTTAATTTTTAAATTCGGTTCCGCCTTAATTTTGGTATTTGATTTTTTATTTTTAATATATTTGTAGTATCCCGCCAACGCAATCATCGCCGCATTATCGCCGGTATATTCAAAATCAGGCTGGGAATAGAGAACTTTTATTTTTTTCGTTTCTTTTTTAAGAGTCTTTCTAAGCAGTTCATTAGCTGAAACTCCACCTGAAAGAAGAATGGATTCAACTTTATATTCTTTCGCTGCCCTAATTGTTTTTTGAATTAAAACATCAACTACGGCTTGTTGGAATTCATAGCAGATACAGTTTATTAAATCGCCGGTCAGTTTGATTCTTTTTTCTTTTAGTTCTTTAATTTTGTAAAGCACCGCTGTCTTTAAGCCCGAGAAAGAAAAATTGTAGTTTTTTGAATTTATCATCGGCCTCGGAAATT
>JBBTQD010000022.1:0-17190 GCA_038065855.1 Patescibacteria group bacterium | reverse complement strand
ACTAACAAATCCCCCTGCTCGCTCTTTACGCCCAGTTATTCCGGATAACGCTCGGAGCCTCTGTCTTACCGCTGCTGCTGGCACAGAGTTTGCAGCTCCTTATTCCTCTGGTACCGTCAGAGTTCTTCCCAGAGAAAAGAGGTTTACAGGCCGAAGCCCTTCTTCCCTCACGCGGCGTCACTCGATCAGGCTTTCGCCCATTGTCGAATATTCTCGGCTGCTGCCATCCGTAGATGTATGGACCGTTCTCAGTTCCATCGTCGGGGATCACCCTCTCAGGCCCCCTACCGGTCGTCGCCTTGGTGAGCCGTTACCCCACCAACAAGCTGATCGGACCTAGGCCGCTCCCAGACCGGCAACCATTGCTGATTGCCTTTACTCGATAGATTGCTCCATCGAGGCCATCGGATATTAGCTCTGCTTTCGCAAAGTTATTTCCGCGTCAGGGGTACGTACCAAGGTATTACTGACTCGTTCGCCGCTCTCCTACGCCAAGGCTTCGGAGAGCACAGCTATCTATTGCTAGACCGCTGCGCGCATCCGTAGCTTTTAGCGAAGGAGCGCACGACTTGCATGCCTTATCCACGCCGCCAACGTTCATCCTGAGCCAGGATCAAACTCTCAAATTAAATATGCGTCTGATTGACTATGATGAACCTGCATTGCCTCGCCATAGCTATAGCGACGGCGGGCAACATTCAATTGTTAAAGTTCTTTCCATAATACAACCGCGATTTCCCCCTTAAAGAAGAAATCGCGGTTGTACAAATTACAACACCGGAATTTTATAAAGTTTATTTCATATCTTTTTTAATTGTAGCAAAGCTGAAATACCTGTCAAGCTGCTACTTGGGCAGGTACGGTATTTGTCTCGGCGGTCTTTTTCTTCGACCTTCCTTTTTTCTTCTTCGGCCCTTCAATTAAACCCTTATCCACCAAAAAATTATGGACCGTGTCAGAAGGCTTTGCGCCGTTTGATAGCCAATACTTCGCTCTTTCCTCTTTTATCTGAATTAAATTCTGGTGCGGATTCCAAGAACCCAAATCCTCAAGATACTTGCCTTGATTCTTGCTTCTTTGTTCTTGGACCACGATCCTGAAATAGGCCTGTCCCCTTTTCCCGATTCTCATCAAACGGATTTTTAACATGGGTTTTATCGTATCACTTTGCTTAATCTCAATCAAGAAAGCTTTGCTTCGGGTATAGCCATTTCAGAACCGGCTCTCGGGGTATATCGTTTTCTTCATAGGGGTAGCCCTTCTTGTAAATGGAATTTCCGTTACTTTGCTCGGATTGCCGATAACTAGGGCGTGTCCACCCCTTTATCCCCTAGCTTATCTACGGCAATCCTTCGCAAAGATACCGGCCATTTACAAGATACTTCCCAAATTCAGAAAACGATATACCCCTGCGGCCGGAATAAAACAGATGGCTATACCCTTCGCAATTCTTTTTCAGATTCCACTACTCGCCAAGCTCGCACCGGCAAAGCCCAAAAATTAAAAGAGGTACCGCGCGACACACGATACCTCTGCATAAATCTAAATGAAAGATCTGCAGCCGATTAAAACATCAAGGAATTTGCGAGAATAGATGAGCTTCGCGCTCAACTTCTTTAGGATCGACTTCGAAATGTGCAACACCGCAATGCCAGTCACTGCTTGAGAGCCAATAGAACTGTCGGAAACCCAGTTCTTTACCATATTTACCGACCAGCTCCATCATTTCCTGTTGTAGTTTGAACACTCTCTCGTGTTGCTTTACATACCCTTCTATGTAATCGTCATCCTCTCGAGCATCGAATGCGACTACACAGACCCACTTTCTTAATTTCATGACTACCTCCTTTTCTGTTAGTCAGTATAATCTTTCTTTTAAAATTGTCAATCAACGAAAAGCCCTCGGGGTATGGCCAATAAGTTAAGAAACCGGTTCGGTGTAGCCGACTTTCTGAACTTTTGCGAGCTCTATATGGTAAAGTGAAAACCGCAAGGCATATGTCGTTTTATTGTGAGGGTATGTTTGATTTCTGAACTACAAGGGAGCAGATAACAAATAACCGAAAGAGAGTGAATAATTTGCCGGAGACAACATAGGGTGGAGGGTTCCCTATTTGTCGGCAAATTTTAGTGAGGTCAATTTCTGAATTGCGAACGGTACTCTCTGAGGATTATTTGTCTGCGAGGCTTGAGAGAAGAAATCAAATATGCCCGAACAACTCCCGAAGACATATACCGAGGGTAGGTTTTCGCGAGCGACCTTTTCAACCCTTCGACCAGCTCAGGATGAATTACTAAAGTAATTCACAGTTGCTCTATCTGTTTCAAAAATTCTAAAATGAATCATCTATGAAGTTTACTCACCTCCACACTCATTCTCACTACTCTCTCTTAGACGGCCTCTCAAAGATAGATGATTTGATTTCCAGAGTTAAAGAATTGGGGATGGATTCGGTGGCACTCACTGACCATGGCAATCTTTACGGTGCGATTGAATTTTATAAAAAAGCAAAAGCTGCGGGAATAAAACCAATAATAGGAGTTGAACTTTATATTGCTCGCGGCAATCATCTTGATAAAAGACCAAACATTGATGACGAAAGATATCATCTTGTTGTCTTAGCCAAAAACCAAACCGGCTACAAAAATTTAATCAAGCTTGTATCCAAATCCCATCTTGACGGTTTCTATTACAAGCCCCGGGTTGATAAAGATTTATTAAGACAGCATTCGGAAGGCCTGATTGCTTTATCCGCTTGTCTTGGTGGAGAAATTTCCCAAACGCTTTTGAATAAAGGCATTGAAGCAGCTGAAAAAATCGCTTACGAGTACCAGGAAATCTTCGGCCCGGAAAATTATTTTCTTGAACTCCAGCAGCATCCTAACATTGAAGACCAAAATCTTGTTAATCCTTTAATTCTGGAACTGGCCAAAAAAACAAAAATACCTTTGGTCGGGACGCAAGATTCCCATTATCTTAGACCGGACGACAGCCATGCCCATGATGTCTTGTTGGCTGTCCAGACCAATAACCGGACCGATGATCGGGACCGACTGACAATGAAAGCTGACGATTTCTCTCTTACCGGCCCGGAAGAAACTTACAAAAAATTCAAACTGATAAACGGGCTCACGGAACCGGGATTGGCCCAAATTTTTGAAAACACCCAGCTTGTGGCCGGCCAATGCAATGTGGAATTAGAACTTGGTAAATTTATTTTCCCCGACTTTGACTTAGAACAAGGAAAAACTGCAGACCAAATGCTCGAAGAACTTACACGCCTGGGCGCGCATGAACGCGGTCTTATTAATAATCCAGAAATCGAAGAACGCAGATTATACGAATTAAAAATTATAAAGGATAAGGGCTATGCCCCTTATTTCCTTGTCGTAGCCGATCTTTTGCGATTTGCCCATGAGAGAAAAATTTATACTACTGTCCGCGGTTCAACTGCCGGTTCGCTTGTGGCCTATTTAGCTGACATTACCAGTGTCAACCCCATAGATTTTCAGTTGCCATTTGAACGATTTTTAAACCCGTATCGTCCTTCTGCACCCGATATCGACATGGATTTTGCCGACAATCGACGATTTGAAATTATTGAATACGCCAAAAAGAAATATGGCGAAGACAAAGTCGCCCAAATCGGTACTTTCGGCACCATGCTCGCCCGCGGCGCCGTGCGCGATGTCGCCCGGGCTTTGGGCAAATCATATGAAACAGGAGATCGCATCGCCAAACTTATTCCTTTCGGCTCCCAAGGATTCCCGATGTCAATCAGCCGGGCCATAAAACTTATGCCAGAATTGCAAAAAGTCTATGACACTGAAGAGGAAGTTCGAGAAATTTTGGATGTGGCCAAAAAACTCGAAGGCACGGTTCGCCACGTTTCTGTTCATGCAGCTGGCATAGTCATCGCTCCTAAACCTTTGACCGAATATGTGCCAATCCAATTCGACCCTAAGGGCAAAGACAATAAAATCACCCAATATGATATGCACGCGGTTGGCGAAGACGGCATAGGGCTTTTAAAACTCGATGTCCTTGGCATTCGCAACCTAGCCATTCTGGAAGATGCCGTGCGACTGGTTAAACATTTTCGCGATATAGATATCGACATAGAAAAAATACCTTTTAATGACAAAAAAACATTTAAGATGCTGGCTGACGGCAACACAGAAGGTGTTTTCCAACTCGGCGGATCAGAAGGCATAACCAAATATCTTAAAGAGCTAAAACCCACAAATGTAGACGACCTTAACGCCATGGTTGCATTGTACCGGCCAGGTCCGATTAATAATATCAATGAATACATTGCTCGAAAGCATGGCAAAAGTCCGATTAAATATTTCCACCCTAAAGCAGAAAAATTTCTTGCCAAGTCATATGGTGTATTGGTTTATCAAGACGACCTTATTATGACCGCGCTGGAATTGGCTGGCTATAACTGGGAATCAGTAGATAAATTCCGAAAAGCCGTCGGCAAAAAAATCCCCGCTGAAATGGCTAAACAGCATGAGATATTTGTTAAGGGTTGCCAAAGCTACAGCGATATGACCAAAAAGCAAGCCGAAGCTATCTGGAATTTGTTCGAACCATTCCAAGGTTACGGGTTTAACAAGGCTCATGCCGCTTGTTATGGCCGGGTGGCTTATCAAACTGCCTACATGAAAGCGAATTTTCCTACCGAATATATGTGCGCCATTCTCACCGCTGAATCAGGCGATACCGAAAGAATATCTGAAATCATTACAGAATGTCAGCGCATGGGTATTTCCGTTATGCCTCCGGATATCAATGAGAGCTATGATACTTTTACGGTTGTGGTTCAAGATGAAAAACCGGGAATTCGTTTCGGCCTCCTTTCAGTCAAAAACGTTGGCGAAAATATTGTGAAGGCAATAACCCAAGAAAGAGAGACGGGTGGTAAGTTTATTTCTTTGGAAGATTTTATCAGCCGGATCCAGCATAAAGATTTGAATAAAAAATCTATGGAAAGCTTGGTTAAATGCGGGGCTTTGGACTCGCTTGGCGAAAGAAATACTTTTTTATATAACCTTGAAGATCTGCTCGTATACGCCCGGGAAATCCAGAAGCATAAGTCAATCGGGCAAGTAAGCTTATTTGGCCAGACCGAAATCCAGCTCCCGCCTTTACGCCTCAAAGAAGCGCCGGCTTTGAGTAAATGGGAAAAAGCAAATTGGGAAAAAGAGCTGCTCGGACTTTTCGTTTCGGAACACCCGATGAAAGATTATCAGATGAAACTTAAACTTGATCACGGCGTTTCGGAAATAAAAGAAATTTTCTCGAAAATCGGACAGAATGTTAAAATCGGCGGGCTTTTAACTAGAATTCAAAAAGTCATAACTCGCAACAACCAACCCATGATTTTTTCTCAAATTGAAGATGTAAATTCAAAAATTGAACTCATTGTTTTCAACGACTTGATCCAAAAAAATCCGGGGCTGTGGCAGGAAAATAATATCATAGTCGTCAAAGGCCGGGTCAACGAGAAGGACGGGGTGCCGAAGATTATCTGCCAGGAAGTGACTCCGGTAGCGACGCTCTCATAGCGAAAAGCCTCTCGGGTACAGTTGTTTCGGAAACGTTCGGCCTCGTACAACTTTTATAGAAATCTTATCTTCTGTTTTTCAGAAAAAACCCTCACTCCTCGTTCGCCTCGCTACAAAGAGTATCTCCTCTTAACGGCTCGGCTCACGAGGTTCCTCAACAACTATACCCTGCGGGCTTTTCGCCCAAACGAAAACCGCTGATGCAATGCAGTCAGCGGTCAAAAAAGCGAAAAGTCCGGATTTTTCTAAACATGGCGAGAAAGTTTAACACTCCTTTCACGAAAATCGATTTCAAGTCTGCAATCTCGAAGGAGCTGAGTTCCGATTTGCCACCTTCCTTTTCGTGGCGCTTGGCCAGGAATAACCAGAATATCCACCCGGCGCGGTTCACCAAACCATTCAATCACGCCTTCAGTTCTCAAAAACTCTTCTTGAGAACCATCAGCAAGTAGAACACTCACAGACTCAGATTCGATTACCAGTTGTGCTTGCTGGGAATGTTCTTCGTAAACAATGAGCTCACGGTTAAAACCGGTATCGATGAGTGCAACTATTGGATCTTCCAATCCAATAAGTTGCACTGGCATAACCGGATGCCCATGTTCATCAATCCAGCCTTCCATCAGTTGACTAAGCATAGGTAGGGACTCCTACCTGAGCATGGAAACGACGAGATTGGGGGAATTTCTCTTTAGCGAGATCTGAAGCCTCAAGAATTGTCTTTCCCAATACATACTCGCCTGTGTCCACATTGATGACTATGTAAAGACCGAAATACTTTTCTTCCAGGCCCTTCTCTTTGACGAGCCTATCATAGATGGCTTGGCCTTTATCGGCGATTTCTCGGAGAGCTTGACGGTCAATCTTACTCTTAAATTCGGCCATAAATCCTCCTTTGTGCTGAAACCAATAAACCATACTCAAACTCATTTGTAAATGTAATCCCGTTTTGATATATTTTCAAATATGTCTGAACAAAAAGACCATCGGGATATTGGCCGGGAGCTGGATCTTTTTAGTTTTCACGAAGTGGCGCCGGGAGCGCCGTTTTGGCATCCCAAAGGGATGATTATTTTTAAGGAGCTTGAAAAATATATCAGAGAACTTCAGGATAAAAATGACTATCAAGAAGTCTCTACTCCGATAATGGTAAAAAAAACGCTCTTTGAAAAATCGGGCCATTGGGAATTTTTCAAGCAAAATATGTTTAATTTTGATGTTGAAAACGAAACTTATTCCTTGAAACCAATGAACTGCCCTGAAAGTGCTTTGGTTTACCAGACAAAAATAAGAAGCTATCGGGATCTGCCTTTGCGTTTGGCTGAAATCGGCCGGCTTCACCGAAATGAATTATCGGGAGTTCTGGGAGGACTATTCAGAGTCCGCCAGTTTACCATGGACGACGCCCATATTTACTGCCGCCAAGATCAGATTAAATCAGAATTCATTAAGATACTGGAAATGACCAAAGAATTTTACAAAAAACTTGGCTTGCCGGTAAGCTATGGCTTAGCCACAAGGCCTGAAAAAGCAATGGGTGACAAAAAACTATGGGACGAAGCCGAAAAAATAATAGAAGAAGCACTTAAAGAAGCGGATCTGAAATACAAAATTTTAGAAGGCGAAGGCGCTTTTTACGGGCCAAAAGTGCATTTTGATATTAAAGACTCTCTTGACCGAACTTGGACCCTTGCCACCGCCCAATTGGATTTTCAGATTCCGGAAAGATTTAAACTGGAATACATAGATGAAGACGGCAAACCCCAAAGGCCGGCCATTATTCATCGGGCAATATTCGGCACTTTTGAAAGATTTATTGGAATTATCACCGAACATTTCCAGGGCGCTTTTCCTTTGTGGCTCGCGCCGGTGCAGACGGTTTTGATTCCGGTTTCGGAAAAACAACAAAAATATGCTGAGAAAATTTTAACCCAATTGAAAGAAAATGGAATTAGAACAGAAATTTATGAATCCGGTGAAACTTTACCCAAAAGAATCCGCGAAGCTGAACTTCAAAAAATTCCATACATTATCGTTGTCGGCGAGAAAGAAGAAAAAAACGAGTCAGTGAACGCAAGACACAAAAACGAGGAAAACGAAATTAAAATTGGAAAATTGATTCATAAAATTAGATCAGAGATAGAAAACAAAACGATATGAGCAGAAAAAAAATAATAATTTCAGTAATCGTGATGGCCGCTGCCGCGGCGGCTTTTTACTTTGTCTGGACTCCTACAAAAACCCAAACACCTAAAACAGCCGAAGAAATTCAAATGGAGATTCAAAAACTGGAAAACCTTTTGAATCGGCTCCGAGAAGACACTAAAAAAGCTGAAAGCGGCGAAGCGGCCTGCATCTTGATTTACACGCCGGTCTGTGGTCAAGACGGCCGGACTTACTCTAATGACTGCTTCGCCTCCGCCGCCGGAGTAGAAGTGGCTCACAAAGGAGAGTGTAAATAGTTATTTCAATCTGCTGATTTTCTTGCCAAGAACATAAAAGGAATAAAATACTTTTCTAAATCTTTTAGGGTAGTTTCATAAATTTTGCCTTTTCCCGCGGCCTCGCAAAACAACTCACGCACTATTGCTATTTCTCTCAAATGCCCTTTCCACCTCAAGTCATTGATCGTCAAATCAAAAAGTTCCAAAGCTCTATGCTCTGCTCCTTTAAACAGCTTTTGATCCTTGTCCTGCCAATTGGCCGCTCTACCTACTTCGGCTCCGATATTGGCCAACTGTTCTTCCAAAGAAAATTTATCCCAGCTTTCTTTTAGGCTTTGCCTATATTGACTCATTAAATTTTTAATCAAAAATTAACTTAGCTACAATTTTCTCTATTTCATTTCTAATTTTCTGGTCTTCTATGCCCCGAGAACGATTATCTTGCAGCGGTCTTAAATTTATAACGGAATCAAATTCTATCATTTCATTTCTTAGTTTGTCGGGATAAAGATTTATACCCCAAGTATCTTCGCTTTTGGATCCGTATTTTTCAATTAAAAAAGTCTGTTCGTCAGAGTGAAATTCGCCGCCGACCGCCATAATTCCCTGCCGAATATCTACGGCCGCTTTTACCAAATCGCCAAATCTTTCCTCGGCGATTCTCTTAAGCTCAAGAATGGCAATTGGTTCATTGATTATTTGGATCTCGGGCATATTTATCTTAACTCTTTTTCTAAAACCCCTCTCGCCACTTGCGGGTTCGCCTTACCTTTTGTTTTCTTCATTATTAAACCAACCAAAAACTGGAGTGATTCCTTCTTCCCTTTTTTATAATCTTCAACCGGCTTTGGGTTTTCGCTAATCACTTCCCGGACGGCAATTTCCAGTTCGCCCATATCCGAAACCTGAGCTAAATCTTTTTTTTCTATAATAACGCTCGGATCTTCGCCGGTTTCAAACATTTCTTTCAGTAAAATCTGTGCCCCGGAAGAAGAAATTTCTTGATGATAAATACAAACAATGAACTCGGCGAAATTTTCCGGAGTTATTTTTATATGCTCCATCTCCTCCACGCCCGTCCCGCGCTCATATAATAGTTTTGCCAATTCGGTAATCAAGTAATTCGCCGCTAACTTTGCTAATCTTTCATTATGCTCTTTCGGCGGCTTTTTCAAATGGCTTAACTTATCCCAAGCATTCAGCTCGGAAACGACTTTTTCAAAATAATCACCAAGCTGCTTATTCACCGTCAAAATTTCAATGTCGTGTTCAGGCAGGTTGTATAGCTTCTTAAACCTTTCGCGCCTTTGATTGGGTAGCTCAACCAACATTGATTTTATTTCTTCTATATTTAAATCTTTTGTATTTATTGGCGGGAGATCAGGTTCAGGAAAATATCTATAATCCTGGGCTTCTTCTTTTGTTCTTTGGGAAAAAGTTTTTTGGCCTGCCTCGTCCCAGCCCCGAGTCTCCTGAACTACTTTCTTGCCTTCTTTTAAAACTTCAGTTTGTCTCTTTATTTCATAATCAACCGCTTGGGCGGCGAATCTAAAAGAATTAATGTTTTTTAATTCAACTTTAGTGCCAAGTTCGCCACCCGGCTTTCTTAAAGACATGTTCACTTCGACTCTCATCTGTCCTTTTTGCATGTCGGCATCAGAAATGCCTAAATATCTTAAAATCATTTGTAACTCTTCCCCGAATTTCCTGACTTCTTCCCCGCTTCTCAAATCCGGTTCAGTTACCAGCTCAAGCAGCGGCACTCCGGCCCGATTAAAATCAATCAGACTAAATTTACCCTCCGGATCATGCGACAAACGACCAGTATCTTCCTCCAAGTGAATTCGCCTTATGCGAATTCTCTTGGAGCCCTCCGAAGCTTTACGCGAAGGAGGGTTACCTATATCTAACCGCCCTTCGCTGCAAAACGGCGCTTGATATTGGGAAATCTGATAGCCCTTCGGAAGATCGGGATAAAAATAGTTTTTCCTCTCAAAAAAAGTGTGCTCGGCGATTTTACAATTTAACGCCATTCCAAGAAGGATTGTTTTTTTGACCGCTTCTAAATTTACAGCAGGAAGAGTTCCCGGATGGCCCATGCAAATCGGGCAGATATTTACATTTGGATGTTTCTCGTCCGAGTCATTCTTTGAATCGCAAAACATCTTAGTTTTGGTATTAAGCTGGGCATGGATTTCAAGGCCAATCACCGATTCATAATCCATATAAGAATTAATTTATCATTATTTTCCCAATAAAAAAAGCTGGCCGATAAAAAAGAAAATGAGTGTTGATATCTAAAAATGTGATCGAGGTAAAATTAGTGATATGATTAATACATCTATGAAAAAAAATATCTTAAGCAGTACTATTTTTGCAACGGCTATATTTTATATTCTTTTATCTTTTGGGCATGATGCTCAAGCCGTAACCCTTGAAATCAGAGGCAACAAATTTACCGTTGACGGCCAAAATAAATTTTTGGTACTGGCTGGATATTTTGACGGCATGGATGCTCCCAACCCGGCCGCTGATTTAAACTACTTAAAATCAAAAGGCTTTGACGGCATAAGGATTTTTCCCAATTGGTGGAACGAATTAAATCCGTTAATTCCGGATTCTGATCCGCTTATAAATAGCGACGGCACTCTTAATCAGGGCAAGCTTAGTCAATTGATCTCAATTGTAGGTACGGCTGATTCAAAGAGCATGATCATTGATGTGTCATTTGCCAGGGAGGTCGTTGACGGAGGATGTAATAACGCAAACCTTAACCCTGGCGTGTTGTGCAAAGAAGAATTTAAAAAAGGCGTAGTGGCCACAGCACAGGCCCTAAGTAATTATACCAATGTTTTCTACGATCTATCAAATGAGCATGATTATCCGGGCATAAACTTTCCGCGCACCGATATTTTAGATTTAAAAAGAAGAATTGAAAATGCTATAGGAACAAGATCGATACTGTCCGTTTCTTCGGCTGACCCAAGTGGGCCAACAGCAGTTGGAATAGCAAACGGATATCCGATGGATATAGTCCACGTTCACTTTGCTGGCGGCCAAGAATTAGGTTCAGATCTCTCTTCGGCGTTAACTCCGGAAAAGCCTACTTACATCGGGGAACCGAATAATACTAGATCAGTTCCGAACTATTCGGCACAAGATCTGATATCCGCGGTTGTAAAAGCCAAGAGAATCGGCATTGCCGCTTGGGTTTTCCATACTGATGCGGGATTCAAACTTAATGGGGTTTCTTTGAGATCAAAATTTGAAGCTAATGAGAATGAAATGGGATTTATTAATTCATTTAAATCAGCCGTTGATGCCACTCCTTGGGGTGGTACTGGACAGCTTCCTCCAAACCCCGGCAACTGCGTTCCCAGACCGACTACCCAGAATCTGCCTAATATGGAATCTCTAGTCCGGCAGGTTGCTTCAGAATATCCAGATTGGTTGACAAATTCATGCCAAAATCAAGGTGGCACTTGGCAATTTATGGATGAGGTTGTAGGCCGACTTAATACCAGAGACCCAAGATTTGGCTTTAACTGTAAACGGGGGAATTGCAATGATCCGTCAAATGACGCAATCTCTTACTATTATGGCTCGGCGCCGGTTCCGCCATCAGGCATCAAAGCTTATGAAGTTTTTGTTATTGATATAATCGGCGGGCATTGCGGCCCTAATCCCAGTCCGGCTTGGCAGAATGTCACTCAGCCAGGCGGAGCTTTAGGCGGATATTTGTACCCGCGAACAGCCGGTTATTCTCTTCCCTCAGCGAATTGGTGCAGCGGCGGTGGTGAGCCGAACCCTCAACCGCCTAGGCCTCAACCTCCCGGACCAGCGCCCGTGCCTGGTTTAAATCCGCCTTTAATAATCGGCGCCGATCCAAACACGGTTAGAGCCGGCCAAAAATTATCAATCATTGGTACTGATTTAACCAGTAATATTAAAATTGAATTAGCCAACGGCCAGTTTAATTATGAATTTAATGCTTCGCTTAACTCACAAAAAACAAACGCTGAAATCACTTTACCCGCTCAAATCCCGGCGGGAAGCTATTTTGTCACTGTAAGCGGACCAGTCGGAAGCGACACAAAAGCAAACCTTTTTACTGTTCAGGGAGAACCGGTTCCAGCCCAACCGCCTGCCGAGCCTCGGGATTTCGGCGAATTAATCCAAAGTATTTTCTCATGGGCTTTGGCTTTAGTTGGAGCGGCGGTATTCATAAATTTCTTCTGGGCCGGGTTTTTATGGTTCACTGCCGCTGGCCGGCCCGGGCCAATCAACCAAGCTAAAGAAAAAATGACCAATGCCCTAATCGGCGCAACTATTCTTCTGGCCAGCTTTTTAATCCTGAAAACTATTAACCCAGACCTCGTCCAACAAATTTTCACTCTGCCGGGGTTATAAACTGCGACTACTTCTCCACCTCTATCCCCATCTGCCGCGCCGTGCCCTCAATTATCTTCATCGCCTGTTCCAAGTCTTTGCTATTTAAATCTTCCAGTTTTTTTTCAGCGATCTGACGGACCTGGTCTTTGGTCACCTTGCCAACTTTGATTTTTTTAGCTTCAGCCGAGCCCTTTTCAATCCCGGCCGCTTTTTTCAAAAGATAAGAAGCCGGCGGAGTTTTTAATCTGAACGAATAAGTCCGGTCTTCGTAAACCGTAATTTCAACCGGGGTGATTTCACCCGATCGGTCTTTAGTCGCTTCATTGAATTTCTGGACAAATTCAGCGATCGCCAGACCGTGAGGCCCCAAAGCCGTTCCAACCGGCGGCGCCGGCGTAGCTTGCCCGCCCGGGATTTGCAATTTTAAAATTGTTTTAATTCTTTTTGCCATTTTTGTCTATGAGCGAAGCGAATACCTACAAAAATGAGCATCCGCCGAAGCTTTAGCGAAGGCGGATAGCCCACATCTACACTTTCTTCACCTGCAAAAAATCAAGTTCCACTGGCGTTTCCCGGCCAAACATCGTCACTAACACCTTAACCTTTCCTCTTTTTTCGTCAATCTCGGCTACTTTAGCGTCAAAGTCTTTAAACGGTCCGTCAGTAATTTTGACATGGTCGTTGATCTTAAATTCAATCTTGTACTTGGGCTCTTCAACACCCATCCGGTCCATCAAAATCTGGATCTCGTCTTCAGAAATCGGCGTCGGCGTGGTGCCTGAACCGATGAAACCAGTGACATTAGGAGTGTTTCTGACTACATACCAGGAATCATCAACCACAATCATTTCAACTAAAACATAGCCAGGATAAATTTTATCTTCAGACATGTATCTTTTGCCGCCCTTTATTTTTATTTTCTTTTCTTTAGGCACTAAAACCCGGAAGATTTTTTCCTGCATCCCCAAAGAATCGATCCTTTGTTCAAGATTTTTGGCCACCGATTCTTCGTAGCCGGAATAGGTATGGACCGCGTACCAATGTTTTTCGCTTGTCGCAATTTGTTTAGGCATATTAGAATAACAGTTTATTTAACAAAGTAATGAACACAAAATCAAGCAATCCCAAAAAAGCGGCCAGAATTACGCTGATTAAAATAACCACGCCGGTGAGCTTAATCGTCTCCTGCCTTGACGGCCAGGAAACTTTCCTAAGCTCAACTCGAACATCTTTAAGAAATTCCATTATTTTCTCCATATTAAATATCAAGATTCTTCACTTCTTTGGCGTAGGCCTGGATGAATTTTTTTCTCGGCGGTACCTCAACGCCCATTAAAACATCAAATATTTTGTCGGCTTCTTCGGCTTCTTCAATGGTGACTTTGAGTAAGACCCGATTTTCCGGATTCATCGTGGTATCCCAGAGTTCAGTAGGATTCATCTCGCCAAGCCCTTTGTAGCGCTGGACATTAATTCCAGTCGTTTTCTCGCCTTTCTCTTTTCTCAATTCTTTTAGAACTTCTTCTTTTTCCGAATCGATATAAGCGTATTGAACTTTACTGCCTTTCTGAATCTTATACAGCGGCGGCTGAGCGATGTAAAGATGGCCAGCCTCAATTATTGGCTTAAAATAGCGATAAAATAAAGTTAAAAGAAGAGTCCGAATATGCATGCCGTCAACGTCGGCATCGGTAGCTATAATTATCCGGTGATATCTTAATTTAGAAATATCAAAATCTTCGGAAATTGACGTACCTAGAGCAATTATTAGAGCACGAATTTCTTTTGAAGCCAGCATTTTATCAACCCGCGATTTTTCTACATTCAAAATTTTTCCGCGTAAAGGCAGAATAGCCTGAAATCTTCGGTCGCGGGCACTTTTACACGACCCGCCGGCCGAATCGCCTTCCACTAAAAACAATTCTGACTCGGCTGGATCTTTTGACGAACAATCCGCCAATTTCCCCGGCAAAGCCAAACCGTCCAAAGCGCCTTTTCTCAAAACGGTTTCTCGAGCGGCCCGGGCCGCAAGCCTGGCTTTAGCCGCCAGAATCACCCTTTCCATTATCCTTTGGGCGTCCTGGGGATTTCTCTCAAGCCAATCAGGGATGGCTTCGCTTAAAACTGCCTCTACCGAAGTTCTGGCTTCAGGGTTGCCTAATTTTGCCTTTGTCTGACCTTCAAACTGAGGCTCTCTTAATTTCACTGAAACAACTGTCGCCAAACCTTCTCTTGCATCTTCGCCGGTCAGATTATCATCTTTTTCTTTAAGGTACCCTTCTTTCCGGGCATAGTCATTCAGAGCCCTAGTCAAGGCCGACCTAAAACCAGTGATATGCATTCCGCCTTCGCCGGTGTAAATGTTGTTGGCAAAAGAAAACTCTTTACTAACTACGTCTTCCAGATACTGGAAAGCAGTTTCAACCATAATCCCCTCGTGCTCTTTGGCTTCGTAAAAAATATTTTCGTGCTTGACCGGTTCGCCTTCGGTTAAAAATCTAATATAAGAAACCAATCCGCCTTCGAAATAAAAAGTGTAAGTCGGGGCCTGGGGGCTCCGTTCATCAATAATGTCAATCCGAACCCCTTTTACGAGATAAGCCTGCTGGCGGAAGTGGTCAAACAAAGTATGCAAGTCCCATTTTATCTCTTTGAAAATTTCCGGATCCGGAGAAAAAGAAACAATCGTGCCATGGTTAAAGCCCTTGGCCGGCTTGCCGTTTTTCCTGACCGGTTTTTTGGCGCGGCCGCGCTCATATTCCTGTTCGTAAAGACCGCCGTCCCGCGAAACCTGGACTTTCATCCAGCTGGATAAGGCATTAACCACTGAAACACCGACGCCGTGTAAACCGCCGGAAATAGTGTATGACTTGCCGCCGAACTTGGCGCCGGCATGCAAAGTGGTCATTACCGTCTCAAGAGCCGACTTTTTTGTCTGGCTATGAATGTCAACCGGAATGCCTCGGCCGTCATCCTTTACCGAAACAGAATTATCCGGCAAAATCCTGATTTTAATATTTTTGGCGTAACCAGCCATGGCCTCATCCAAACTGTTATCCACGGTTTCGTAAATCAGGTGATGCAAACCGGACGGCCCGGTTGAGCCGATATACATTCCCGGTCTTTTCCGGACCGGTTCAAGTCCTTCCAAAACATAAATATCTTTGGCAGTGTAAGACCCGTTATTATTATTTTCTTTCATCCTTTCTTTCGCCATAAAAAAATAACAGCCCCTATTTTTATCTATTATTAGAGGTCGCTATCGCTTGATTGCTATTATTTAATTCTAACAAATTTAATATGCTAAATCAATGAAAAGGCCGCCGGATTGGAAATCGGGCGGCCAGTAGGTGGACGAGAGACGAGAAGAGAGAAATGTTATATCTTTTCTCCCTTTCCCTCGTCATCATCGTCGGTTGGAATAAGAACCTTCCGGAGCGGTTCGTTATAACCGCACTCCGGACAGGTGAGCCGTCCGGCAAAAAAAACCATCGTAATTTCACAACGCGGACAGTCCATAATCTACCTCCTATACTTTAATATGCTACAGAAAGGAAAATCTGTCAACTATCTCAATTCTGCCTTGAACTGCTCGGCCGTCTGCCGGTAAATTTCGTTTTGAATACTATCTACTTCGCTTGAAAACAAAGTCTTCTCATTGCTTCGATAAATTATCCGGTAAGTGTAACTTATCCGGCCTTTTCCGAATTTTGCCGGCTCTTCGTATTTATCAAGCAGTTTAACTTCTTCAACCAAAACTCCGCCGAGGTCACGGATCAAATCAAAATAATTATTGGGAACAAAATCTTTAGCCACGACAAAAGATATGTCTCTGATTATCGGCGGGTACTTGGAAACCGGGACAAATTTATTGCCTAATTTTAATTGCCGCTTTACCCGCCCATCTTCAGACCAAAACAGGCGGATATCGGGCAAGTCCATACTAATCATTGCTAATCTTTCAAGCCCAAATCCGAATGCCCAACCGTTGTATTTAGACGAATCAACGCCTAGTTTATCAAGAACACTTCCTTTAACCACGCCAGCTCCAACCACTTCCAGCCAGTTATCCTCTTTATCTATCTCCATCTCCAAAGACGGATCAGTATAAGGGAATTTATCTTCATTAAAACGATATTTTATCTGGAACCCAAAAATTGCCTTGGCTATAGCCGTCAAGACATTCTGTAAGTCTTGAGTATCGATTATTTTTTTATCTCTTGGAATTAAGTACCAGCCGTCCATCTGATGGAAAACAGGCATATGGTTGCGGTCTATCTCATCTTTTCGATAAACCTTACCGTAGCAAAACGAACCAATCGATTCTTTATTTTTAATTTTTTCCTTTATCTCTGGCTGATTCAACCAGTAATACCACATCACTGTAGTGTGGGTTCGTAATATGTAGTTTTCTGTCGGATAATAAGTATGGGATTTAGAACGAACAGGATGATCTGCAGGAAAATCAAACAAATCAAAACTAATATCGGTGGAAACTATTTCTGGAACTTTTATATCATCAAAATCTGAAAACTGCTCAATTCTAAGGATACGCTGGACAAGTTTGTGAATCGGGCTCTCGGGAGTGCGCGACAAATCCGGCATGCTCAAAAACCGCTTTAAGCGTCTGCTGTCCGGATCGTCTTTCTTATTTAGTTTTTCTATTAAATTCGCCTCTTCCGGAGAATTAATTTCGATATTCATGGGCAAAAAATTCAACGCGGACGACCGGATTTGAACCGGCGATCTCCTCCGTGACAGGGAGGCGTGTTAACCGGGC
>JBBTQD010000021.1:0-13936 GCA_038065855.1 Patescibacteria group bacterium | reverse complement strand
GTTCATTCGGCGCTTTGGCCCGGTGGATTTTGTAATCTTTAAAAGCTTCGTGGCGAAAAGTCGGGCCGGCTAAATCATAAGCAGCGGCAATGTAATCAGGTTCTAGATCTTTGAGCATTTTCAATAAAGTTGAAGAAAAGCCATAAACCGCGTTAGTCACCGCTCCCGCCTGATTTTTAAGTGGCGGAATAGCATGAAAAGCCCGGTGAATCAGAGCATTGGCGTCAATTAAAACAAGTGTCTTCATTATTTTATTATTATTCTTCTTATATTTTTTTCCAAGTGACTGAAATAAACCCAAATCGCGGTTTTCGGGATAATCTTTTTGACTTGATCAGCCCATTCGATTAAGACGATATTTTCCGGATTGATAAAGATCTCCTTTATGCCTAGTTTCAGCAGATCTTTTTCAGAATTCAGACGATAAGCGTCTATATGGTATAAATTTTTAAAATTGTCATTCGTTATTTTGTGTTTGTGGATTAATACAAATGTCGGGCTTAGGATTTTTTCACGAATGCCCAAAGCTTTTGAGAACCCTTTAATGAAAGTCGTCTTGCCGGCGCCGAGTTCGCCTTCTAAAGCGATAATTAAGGCTTCATGATCTTTTTTAATTAGTTTTCCCGCCAGTTCCGAGGCAAGTTCTTTGGTTTCTTTTGGGTTTTCAGTTATCGTTGACGGCATTTTTGAAATGTTTAATTCTGGCTTTTTTGTTTTCCGAGTCAAAAATAACTGAAATTATGTCTATCTGCCAGTCCAAATCTCTATTTTTAATTTTCTCATTTAACATATAAGCCGTTGCCAGATTTATCAGTTTATTTTTCTTTTTATAGTCAACTCTTATTTCCGGCGAAAATTCAGGAGCAACATCTTTATTTGCTTTTACTTCAACAAAAACCACGGTGCTGTCCTTTTGGGCGATAATGTCAATTTCACCGAAACTCATTTTGTAATTCGCCGCCAGTATTTTGTAGTCTTTTTTAATTAAGTAATACCGGACAATTCCTTCGGCTAGGAATCCAAGCTCTTTAGTGCTCATCGGGGCTAAATCCTTTCTGAGTGTTTTTTCCTCCATTCAGCGATTTTTTTATGGTTTCCGGAAAGCAGAATTTTTGGCGCTGGCCATTTAATTTTTTTTTTCGGCTGAAAAAGTTCGGGCCGGGTGTATTGGGGAAAATCCAATTTTTCTATTGATTCTTTTTTGCCGACCACACCCGGGACCAGTCTGGCAATCGCTTCAATAATGGCCATCGCCGGAATCTCGCCGCCAAGAGTGATAAAATCGCCGACCGAAATTGTTTCGTCGGCCAGTTTTTTCACTCTTTCGTCGATTCCTTCGTAGCGTCCGGAAATTATGATTAACTGTTTTAATTTCTTAGCCCATTTCTGGGCGGTTTTTTGAGTAAATTTCTTTCCCCTCGGCGATAAAAAGATTATTTTTGCTTTTTGCTTTTTAATTTTCGATTTTAAAAATTGAACACATCGGTAGATAGGTTCAATTTTGAATACCATTCCTGGCCCGCCGCCATAAGGCGAATCATCAATTGTCCGATGTTTTCCTTTGGCCCAGTCGCGCAAGTTGTGGATGTTTATTCTGATTATTTTTTTGCGTTGAGCTTTATTCAAAAGAGACTCTTTTAAAAAAGAGTCAAATAAACTGGGGAATATAGTAATTAGGTCAAAGCGCAAATTTTAAGATTTAAGTTCGTCAACCACTGCTTCCATCTCACCCATTTTCATTCTCATCGAGCCTTCCGGTTCTTCAATTTTGAAATTAACCCGGGCGTGGTTTCTTAAGCCGATTATCCTAGCCAAAATTCTTATCGCTCTGGCAGTTGAACCTTTTTTCCCTATCACCAAAGCCATATCAGCCGGATTCACCTTGAGAGTTAAAAGGACCCCCATTTCATCAATTTTTCTCTCAACTATGACCTCATCAGGGTGGTTGACCAAAGACTTGACGATATGTTCGACGAATTCCTGATCAGTATTTTTTTCAGCCATATTTTTTGGTAATTCAGCTGTTTCGACCAATCCTATGTTACCTCTTTTTACGTTTAAGTCCAGTTTTTTTTGTGAAGGCCGTCTTCGGCCGCTTTTTGCTGAGCTTCCTGTTTTGAGGGACCGAAGCCCACACCGACCAACTCGTCATTTAAATAAATTCCAACTTTGAAAGTTTTATCGTGATCCGGTCCCCACTGGTCCAAAACTTTGTATGAAGGCGTAACCCCTTCCCTTTCCTGGGCTTGTTCCTGGAAAAGAGATTTTGCGTCTTTATACAATTTTTGGTCTATGACTCTTGCAAATTCGACAAGGATGTTTTTTTCAATGAATTTTTTTGTTTCTTCGTAACCCTGATCAAGATAGATTGCTCCGATTATTGCTTCCAGGGCATTAGCTAAAATATATTGTCGGGCCCGGCCATTGTCCTTTCTTTCCCCCTGCGATAAAAGGACATACTCGTTTAAATCCAGTTTTTTCGAGATTTCAGCTAGCATTAAGGAGTTGACTAAAGCTGCCCGCCAGGAAGTTAAAATTCCTTCCGGTTCGTTGTGGTCCTTGAAAAGGCGCTCTGTGACAATCAATTCCAGAACCGCGTCGCCCAGAAACTCTAGCCGTTCGTTTTGATTCAAGCGCCAGTCGGGCCGTTCATTTAAGTAAGAACGGTGAGTCAGGGCCTCGAGCAATAGATCGTGGTTGTGGAAATGTACGTCTAACCTATGTTCCAATTCTTGAAGTTTATTTATTTCCATTCTTTTTCTCTATTTCTCTAAAAACAGTTCCTAAAACGCCGTTGATGAACTTGCCGGAACTTTCTCCGCCAAAGCTCTTGGCCAGCTCAATGGCTTCGTTAATGGCTACTTTAGGAGGCACCTCAACTTTATCTTCATATAAAAGCTCGTAAAGACCCAGTCTCAAAACATTCCGGTCAATCATATCAATCTGGTCAATCGGCCACATCGGCGCCGCTTTTTCGATTATGTTGTCCAGTTCTTTTTTATGTTCTATAACCCCCTTGATTAAACTATCCACAAATTTTTCTTCTTTAAGCCCCGGCCCGAATTCTTTGATGTTTCTTTGGATAATTTCAGGCAGAGAGTCATTGTCACAGTTTTTAAAATCCCACTCGTAAAGGGATTGGATCGCTATTGAACGGGCTAGGTGTCTTGAAGCCATATCTATTTGTAAAAACCACAATTTTTACACATCTTATGAGACATTTTCAAATTACCGCATTTGGGGCAGGGTAAAAGATCAAGCTTTTTAAGCTTTAAATGCTGTCTTCTTTGGCCTTGGCTGCTTTTGGTGGTGTGTTTTCTTGGAACTGTCATATGTTCAATTGTTGATATCTTAATTTGACATTAGGTATATTTTTCGTACAATATTTGTAGTCCTCGGAAGAGGATTTTTATAATTGTGAGCGAGGATGATTGAAAATTATTTCAGTTCATCCGAGCGAACTAATTATATGGATTCTTATCTATATGTCTTTAAATCCTGAAGCAATCGCATTTTTCGGATTTTTTAAAAAAAATCTCGCCAAATACAAATCTTATGCTGAAAATGACCGGTTGGTTCTGTTTATTTTGATAGCCTCGGTCATTATTTTATTTTCCTTCAAAACCACATCCGGCCAGGGCCAGGGTACGCTTTTAAGCCTGGCAGTGGAAGATTACATTGAAGAAACTTCCGCTTTCATCAACTTAAATGCCGAGCCGGCCGATGAAGATTTTTTTCTGAGCCAAACACTTTCAGTCAGCCAAACTAGCATTGATTCGTCGCGCAATGTTTTTCAGGAATCATTTCTGCCTTATCAATCGTTAACCTCTATTTTCGATAATGGCCAGCGGAACCAGATTATCAGTTATACTGTCCAGCCCGGCGACACCTTGGGCCAGGTGGCTAATGATTTTGGCATCAGCGTCAATTCTTTGATCTGGGCTAACAATTTAAAAGATAGCGATTATTTAAGCCCGGGTCAAGAATTGAAAATTCCGCCGGTCTCGGGAGTGATTCACATTGTCAAACAGGGAGATACGATCCAGTCAATCGCCAAGAAGTATTCGGCTAAGGAAGAAAAAATTATTGAGTTCAATAGCCTGCCTAAAGACGGCTCTTTGGAAATCAGCCGTCAAATCATCGTGCCTGACGGAAAAATTTTACTTAGCGGCCAGTATGTCGCTTATACTTCAAATGTACGTTTTGCCCGTTTGCCCAATTTGGGCGGATTTTTCTTTTTGCCGGTTCAAGGGTATAATTGGGGCCGGATCCACGGTCGGAATGGAATTGATATAGCTAATCTTTGCGGCACGCCGGTCTACTCGGCCGCCGAAGGTTCTATTGTTGCCGCCAGAGAAAGCGGCTGGAACGGCGGAGCCGGGAAGTATATTAAGATTTCCCATGGCAATGAAATTTATACTTTATACGCCCACTTATCGCGGCTTTTGGTTTTAGGCGGAGAATTCGTTTCCCGGGGTCAAGTTATCGGTTTAATGGGTGCGACTGGCCTTTCCACTGGATGCCATCTTCACTTTGAAGTTCACGGAGCGAGAAATCCTTATGCGAGAATTTAGCGAGGGTATAGCCAATTTCTACCACTTGCCCTAACCTGGGCAATGCCTTTCAGGAAACACTCGGCCTCATACAACTTGTAATAAATTAGGTGGTTCTCTGTTTATCAGAATAAACCCCTTGCTCCTCACTCGCCTCGCTACAAAGAGTATCTCCTCTTAACGGCTCGGCTCATGAGGTTCCTGAGAAGGCATTGCCCAGCGGGCAAGAGAAATTGGCTATACCCTCCGCTTAGAAGATTCCGTCTCCAATCAGAATTGGAGACGGCGAAGACAGAAGAAAAAGAAAGAATTAAACCTGGGGTGTTGCGAAGGCAAAGTATGGCGAGGGTATGTTTGATTTCTGAACTGCAAGGGAGCAGGAACAAATAACCGAAAGAGAGTGAAAATCTGCCGAATCACAAATAGGGTGGAGGGTTCCTTATTTGTCGGCAGATTTTAAAGAGGTCAAGTTCTTACTTGCGAATGGTACTCTCTGAGGATTAAATTTCCAAGCGAGCCGTCAAATGAAAATATATTTTCATTTGAGGCGAGTGAAGGAAATTAAGCTTTGCTTATTTGTCTGCGAGTCTTGAGAGAAGAAATCAGACATACCCGAGCAATACCTTTTTACAGAGTCACGAGCATACCGTCGTTTTTGTAGATGAATGCCTCGTTTATATCCTGCCCCGAAATATTTTCCCGGCCTTCTAAATCAGCAATAGTCCGGGCCAGCTTCAAAATTTTGAAATAAGCCCGATGGCTGATTTTTTTCACAGTTGCGTAATTGTCTAAAGTTTCTTCAGTTTTAGAATCAATTTTGCAAAACTTCCTCACTTGCTTGTTGTTCATCTCCGAATTGGTAAAAATTCCGCTTTCTTGAAAACGTTCAAGCTGTTTTTGCCCGGCTGCTTCCACCCGTTCTCTTATTTTTTTTGATTCTTGGTAATTCGGCTCGTCTTTTAATTTTCTCGGGTCCTCCTGCGGTATGTTTAATTTAATGTCGAATCGATCGAGCAGCGGGCCGGAAATTTTTTTCTGGTATCGCATTATCATCCCCGGCGAACACAGACATTCTTTTTGGGGATTTTGATAATTTCCACAGGGACAGGGGTTCATTGAAGCAATTAATAAAAACTTGGCTGGATAAGTGGTTGAGTAGCTGGCCCGTGACACCGAAATTTTTCCTTCTTCTAAAGGCTGGCGCAAAGATTCCAGAACGTCGCGGTTGAATTCCGGAAATTCGTCCAGAAACAAGACGCCCCGGTGAGCCAGGCTTATTTCACCGGGCCTGGGATTGGCTCCGCCGCCGACCAAAGCCGCGGCCGAAGCGGTATGATGAGGGTTTCTAAATTGTCTTTCGCTAATTAAGTGTCTGTTTTCTTTTTCCGAATATTTTAAGGTGTTGGCCACACTGTGGATTTTAGTTACTTCAAGAGCTTCTTTTAGAGAAAGAGCTGGCATGATCGAAGGCAGGGCTTTGGCCAGCATTGTTTTTCCGGCGCCCGGCGGCCCGGTCAAAAGGATATTGTGAAAGCCGGCCGCGGCGATAGCCATGCCTCTTTTGGCTGTTTCCTGGCCTTTGATTTCGGAGATATCGAAATCATGATTAGGGTTGGTTAGAAGTTTTGAAAAATCAGCTGGTTTTTCCGGTTCAATCAAAATCTGGCCGTTTAGGTAAGCGGCTAGTTCGGTTAAATTTTTAAGACCGATGATTTTAATTCCTTTAATTAGGGCCGCTTCTTTGGTGTTTTGTTTAGGCAGGATTAATTCTTTGAATCCATGGTCTTTGGCCATTGTCGCGATCGACAAAACTCCGGTTATGCTTCTTAATGAGCCGTCCAGAGCCAGTTCTCCGGCGAAAACTTTTTCTTTGTTGTCAAATTCAACCTGTTTGGTGTTTAAAAGATAGCAGACGGCGATAGGCAGGTCATAAGTCGGCCCCTGCTTTTTTATGTCGGCCGGAGCCAGATTAACCACTATTTTAAGATTTTCTTTTTTAGGATTGGTCAGTCCGGAATTTTTTATGGCCGAGTTTATCCGGTCTTTTGATTCTTGAACGGTTTTGTCGGGCAGGCCGACGATATTGAAAGAGGGTAGGCCGCGCGAGGTATCAACTTCAACTTCAATCGGAATGGCATCAAGTCCGATGATGGCGGCAGAATATACTTTTGAAGTCATCTTTTAATTCTTTTTGACACATACTGCGCAAAGCGAAGCCGTAGGCATGGCTTTAAGCCGTGGCATTTCAATTTCGGCTGAACAGTTTTGGCAGATTCCATAAGCGTCTTCTCCAATTTTTTTAAGAGTTTTGTTTATTTCGCCGAGTTTTTTTTCCAAATTAGCTTCAAGGATTTTCATTTTTTCAAATTCAGTCACTTCTTGAGCGTTTTCGTCCTTACTTTGGCCGTATTGGGGAAAGCGAACGTCAAAATCACCTTCTGTTTTAGGATTTTTTTGGCCGATTTCGCTTAATTCTTTTTCTATTAGTTTTTTTTCTCCGGCCAGACTTTTCTTTAATTCTTCAAGTTGTTTGGGAGTCATATCATAAATTCAAAGGTAAGACGCTTTTTGGTTTCATTCTTGCTGATAAAAATTATTTAGTCAACCCCGTCAAATAATTCCGTACTGTCGGGATTACCGCAAAGCGGTATTTGGCGGGGTCAAGAGAAAACTACTGGGTCTGGAGAAGATCAATGGTTGAATAGATGCTTTCTCTGGAGCCGGTAAGAATGAAATAGTCAGTGTTGAATTTGGCCAGATTAACCAGGGCATAATTTATGGTGCTATCGGCAAAGGGAAAATTTCGGTATCGGATATCGGCTCCGCTGTAGATATTATTCAGAAATGTTTCACTGGTTGCTTTTTTTGAATCAAAGTCGAATAAGTTTTTGAGGTCTGCGGCCATGGCGGATTCCCAATTGTTCAATGCGCTTCTTAAAAGAATCAAGTCGAATATCTTGGCGGCAAAAACTATTTTCGGTTTGGGTGTTTCATTGAAAGTTAGCAGGCCTCTTGAGTCAAATGATTCTTTTTGGCCGTAAGCGGCGATTATCCATTCATTGGAATCCAGATTTTCCAGGAGGCCATTTGGCGGGGTAATGCCTAATTTTTCAAAAATTTGGTTCATAGAGTACGGAGTGCTGTTTTCATCGATAAGATTCAAGAGAGTTAGGCCGCTGGCGAATAAAGCCAAGGAATTCACTCTGTTGGTCAGGGCAGTCGGGAAATTTTGGGTCGAGGGGATGGTGATTTGACTGGCAGAAGGGATAAGTTCGGAAAAAGTTTTTGGCGTTGGGCTAGGGCTAGGAATCGGGACAGGGGTCGGTGTAAAGACTGCTGTTTTCTCTGGTTCTCTGGTTAAGAAAAACCAGGCTCCGGCAAAAATTGCCGCGATTATAATTAAAATGATGATTAATTTTTTTGGGCTTAAAGCGAATTTTCTGGCGGTTGGAGGCCTGGCTAGAGGCGCTGGTCCTATTTTTGGCAATTCCAAGGATCTGGTTTTTTCAGCCGGCCCGAGTTTTGCTTGAGGCGCTGACGGTATTTCTAAAGGGGGAGGCAGGGGAGTTATTTTTGGAATGGCTGGCGGCGGCTTGATTTCAAAAGGTTTTGGTTCCGGCTTTATTCCTTTTTTAGCAGCTTCAAGATCTTCAGCCATTGTTCGGACAAAAGATTTGGCGCCTTGGGGAAGGGGAGGTGAAGGATTAGAAACAGGAGGGGATATGAGTTTTGGCGGAGGCGATATTTGCGGTTTTGCCGTGCCTTCCATAGCTTTAAACGAAGGAGGGGTGATTTGCGGAGCAGGAGGCGGCTTTAGCAAAGGAGCTATGGGCTTGGGAGAATCGATTTTGGGCAACTCTTTCAAAAGATTTTCAATATCTTTGGACGGTTCCAAAAGAACAGGCTTTTGGTCGCTTGGATTTTTTGGTTCTTCTGGCATTGCATACATTATACGTTTTTTTTAAGGAGTTAATAAATACCCGGCTGTGAATAACTAAATTTAGAATCTCATCGTCAAACTGACTCGACCTTGTTCGTCGATTTTTTTGACTTTTACTCTGGCCATGTCGCCGACTTTCAAAACATCGGAAACTCTTTCAACCCGCTTATCCGAGATTTCTGAAATATGAACCAAGCCATCCTGGTTCGGGAAAAGCTTAACAAAAGCGCCGAAGTCAGTGATTTTTACTATGATGCCTTCAAAAATTTCCCCGGCTTTAACTTCTCTGGTCAGATTATTAATCCATTCGAGCGCCTTCTTGGCTCCTTCTTCTTTTTCTGAAGTGACAAAGACCAAGCCCGAGTCCTCGATGTCTATATTGACTCCGGTCTGGGCGATGATTTCATTGATAATTTTACCGCCCGGTCCGATGACATTTCGGATTTTGTCCGGGTTGATCTGGATTTTGTAGACTCTGGGGGCGAAGGGCGAAAGTTCCAGCCTGGGCAATGCGATTACTTTTTTCATTTCTTCAAGAATGTAAAGCCTGGCTTTACGGGCTTCTTCCAAGGCAGCTTCGGTTATCTCTCTGGTCAAGCCGTCGGTTTTGACGTCAAGCTGGATGCCCGTGATTCCGTTTTTGGTTCCGGCCACTTTGAAATCCATATCGCCATAATTGTCTTCTTCGCCCTGGATGTCGGTTAGAAGCTTGAATTTTTTACTGTCCGGCGATTTAACCAGGCCGATTGAAATGCCGGCCACTGGTTCTTTAATCGGTACGCCGCCGTCCATCAAAGCCATAGAAGAAGCGCAAACCGAAGCCATTGAAGTTGAGCCGTTTGACGAAAGGGCCTCGGAAACAAGGCGGATGGTATAGGGAAAGTTTTCTTTAGTCGGGATGACCGGCACAAGAGATTTTTCAGCCAAGGCGCCGTGGCCCACTTCGCGCCGGCCCGGAAAGCCGACCCGGCCGGTTTCTCCAACAGAGAAGGGCGGAAAATTATAATGGTGCATAAAGTACTTCTTTTTTTCGGTTTCCATTTCTTCAATCCATTGTTCTTTGCCTGGACTGCCCAAAGTCAGGATGTTTAAAATCTGAGTTTCACCCCGCTGGAAAATGGCCGAGCCGTGGGTCCGGGGCAGAATTCCGGCCTCAATGCTCAAGGGCCTTATCTCTTCTAATTTTCTTCCATCAGACCTTCTTTCTTTCTCCAGGATATTTTTATGGATTATTTCGTCTAATTCTTGGCCAACGATGTTTTCCAGCTCTTTTAAAATTTTGAATAAATTAGGGCTGTCTTTGCAGTCTTCTTTTAAGCGTTCAATCAGTGATTTTTTTAAAGCATCCAAAGCTTCCCAGGTTTCAGTTTTACCATTGGTTTCGTAGAGAGCCTTTTCCAATTTGCCTTTTAGGAAATTTTTTATCGCTCCGATTATTTTTTCTTCCGGTTCAAAAATTTCCAGTTTTCTTTTTTCGGGCTTGAGTTCGCCGGCGATTTTTTTTTGAAACTCAATTATTTTTTTGTATTCTTTATGGCCGAAGTCAATCGCTTCTAGAACCCGGTCTTCCGGAATCTGATCCCCTTCAAATTCCAGCATGTTCACTTTTTCGTCTATTCCGGCGACAACCAGATCAAAAGAAGATTTATTCCTTTGTGTGTAATTCGGGTTTAAAATTAATTCTCCGTCAGCCTCTGAAACTCTGGCTCCGGCCACCGGGCCCGAAAAAGGAATATCCGAGATCATCAAAGCTAAAGAAGCGCCGATAAGCGCAGGGATATCCGGGTCGTTTTCTCCGTCAAAAGAGAGGACGGTAGCGACTATCTGGATGTCGTTTCTGATTCTTTGGTCAAAGCGGGGGCGCAAGGTCCGGTCAATCATCCGGGCGTGGAGAATCGCTTCTTCACCGGGCCGGGTTTCTCTTTTTATCCATCTTGAGCCTTTTATTTTTCCGGCGGCGTAGTATCTTTCTTCATAGTCTACGGTCAGGGGCATATAGTCGGCGTCTTTTTGATTTTCGTTAATCACCGCTGTCACTAAAACCGAAGTATCGCCGTATCTAATAAAAACAGAGCCGTTTGCTTGTCCAGCCAGTTTGCCTATCTCCACTTTCAGTTCCCTGCCCCCGTATTCAGTTGAAAATTTTTTGACTTCAGTCATTATTTTCTTAATAAAAATTTCTCGACTTCTTCTTCCAAATCGTAAAACTTGTCAGCAGCTTGAATAAGTTTGGAAGAAGTGCTTCTTCTGAAAGCCACCACTTCCACGGTGATTCCCTGATGCTTCAGATATTCTAAAAGGGGAATGAAGTCGCCGTCGCCGGTGACAAAAACCATCACCTCGGCTTTGGAAGCCATGCTGATGGCGTCAATGGCGATTCCGACGTCCCAGTCTGCTTTTTTCATTCCGCCCGGAAAAATTTGGAGATCCTTCATTTTCAGGTAATAACCTGAACGTTCCAAAGCTTCAAAAAACCCTTGTTCTTCATGGATGTCGCTTTTGATGACGTAAGCGTTGGCTTTGACCAGATTTCTTCCGGCCACGGCGAATTTTAGAAGCTCTTTGAAGTTGACTTTGGCTGTGTAAAGGTTTCTGGCCGAGTGGTACATATTCTGGGCGTCCACGAACACGGCCACAGTTTGGTTTTTTTTGGAGGTTATGAAAAGCTTGGGGAAAGAAGAAGCAATGGCGGTTATTTTGTAAGCCATTTAACGTTTTAATCCCAGATCTTTAATGATTGAATTGTATTTTTTAAGGTCGTCTTTTTTCAGGTGATCAAGTAGTCTTTTTCTTTTCGAAACAGCTTTCAAAAGGCCCCGTCTGGAAGAGTGGTCTTTGGGGTGGTCTTTTAGATGTTTAATCAGCCGTTTTATTTCTTCGGTGAATAGAGCCGCTTGAATTCCGGTAGAGCCGGTGTCTTTTTCGTGGAGCGATTGCGGCTGGATGATTTTTGTTTTTTCTTTGGGAGTTAAAGCCATAAAATTCAATTTTTAGGTATAAAAAATTCTATCATAAAGTTTTAGTTTCGTAAAGATTAAGAAGATCCGTTAGCGTTTTAACGGATCGGGCCGGCGGGGTCGATGATAAACGGCAAAGGCATAGATTCTTTTGTGGTTTTCATGGGCGTAAATTTAGCAAATGCCCGGGGCCGGATTCGAACCGGCACGGCCTTACGGCCACGCGATCTTAAGTCGCGAATGGCTTCCTGTTTCATCACCCGGGCAGAATTTCTAAAGGCGGCAGCGAGAATTGCACTCGCGTATATGGATTTTGCAGATCCATGCCTTGCTACTTGGCTATGCCGCCGCGCTTAGCGCGGCTTATGAAACGCTTAGCGTTTCGCCGTCTAAATATTTCTTTTTATTTTTTCTTCTTCGTAAATTTCCAATAAATCTCCTTCTTGAATTTCTGCCGGGCCATCAAATTTTATTCCGGCCTCTAAACCCTCTTTTACTTCTTCCACATCTACTTTATTGTGCTGCAGTTGAGCTAGTCTTCCAGACACAATTTTAACATTATTTCTCAAAACGTCAATTAAAGCTCCGCGTCGGGCCAGCCCAGAGATAATTTTACCGCCGACAACCTGATGACCCGCTCCTTTTTTGAAAATTTTCAATACTTTTAACTTGCCTAAAACCGTTCTTCTAATTTCCGGTTCAAGCAGATTTGACAAGTCTTTTCTCAATTCTTCGACCAGTTCGTATATTATATCAAACGTTTTGATTCTGATTTTTTCTTTTTCGGCAAGGCGCTTGGCCGAATTTTCTATTTCGACATAAAATCCATAAACTGCGCCTCCAGATGGGCTGACTGTTTTGATATCATTGTCTTTAATGTTGCCTACTCCGTAGCTCAAGACATTGTAATTAACTTCTTCTGAAAAAATGTTTTTAACCGCTTCCCCTACCGCTTCAAGGGAACTTTGGGTGTCAGCCTTAAAAACAAGGTTAAGGATTTTTTTATTGTCTTTTTGAGGGCCGGATTCTTTTATGAAAAGGGGCGTCCCGGGCGCCGGAATCTGATTCGCTTGATTCAATAATTCATCTGTTTCTTCTTTAGTTTTTACGGCCTGAAATTTTTCTCCGACATTCGGACTTTGGTTCCAGCCAAGAGTTAAAACCGGTTCTGAAGGACCGGCTTCACTTACGGTTTTGCCGGAAAAGTCCTCCATCATTTTCAGCTTGGCTAAGTTTCTGCCGCTGACCACATAATCGTCCATTTTTAAAGTTCCGTCTTGGATAAGCAAGGTGGCGACACAACCCCTTTTTTTATCCAGATGCGATTCGATAACCACTCCTTCAGCCGGTTTATCTGGATTTGATTCCAAATTTTCCAACTCAGCCGTTAAAAGCACAAGCTCTAAAAGTTCATCAACTCCTTTTCCGGTCTTAGCTGAAATTTCGATAGCCGGCACTTGGCCGCCCCAGCCTTCAAAAAGAATCCCTTCTTCGGCCAACTGCTGTTTGATCATTGCCGGGTTGGCTTGAGGTTTGTCGATTTTGTTCAGGGCGACGATCACCTGGATTTTTGCCTCTTGAATGTGCTTGATCGCTTCTTTGGTTTGAGGTTTTATCCCTTCATCGCTAGCGACGATTAATATGGCGATATCAGCTACTTTGGCTCCGCGGCTTCTGATGGCTGAAAAAGCTTCATGGCCGGGCGTGTCTAAAAAAGTTATAAATTTTCCATTAGTCTCAATTTGATAGGCGCCAATATGCTGAGTGATTCCGCCAGCCTCTTTTTCGGCTATTTTTGTTTTGCGGAGGTAATCAATTAAAGTCGTTTTTCCGTGATCAACGTGCCCTAAAACGACCACTATCGGTGGCCGCTTGAAAAAAATCTGAGTTTTTTCGGCGATTTCGGTCATAAAATTAAATAATAACATTTTTTAAACTTTTTTTCAAAGACACTAAACGTGGCAATTAAAAAGACCGTCTGCTCGTGAGACGGTCTTTGGGCGGGACTCGACTTTTCAGCTTTGCAACAATTTCATAAGCTGCCTATTGAGTCTTTTAACTTCATGAGCGACCACGGGAATCCTTTCGGCCATTGCTTCTTGTATTTCCTTAAGCGAGTCGCGAATAACTTCGATCTGGTACAGGCGCACCTTATCATCTAAAAAGAGGTCGCGATGTAGAGATGCCGCAGATGTTAGGTGGGGCCTGGCCGATTTTTTCTTTGGGTAGATGTGCTGTTCGATGCTCCAACCATCCGAAATATTTCCGCCCTTGCTTTCGCTTCCTATTTTACGCATATTTCTGGCTACGTTCGCCAATCGTCCTTCACGAGCAAGGCTACCGTGAGTTTTAATATTGCGCAGTCCCTTAATGTGCATGACTTCATCCTCTTTTCTATATTATGTAATGTAATGAGTTTTTACAAGTATCGTATTCTATCGTTGGTTTTTCCATATTTTCCCAATTGGCGGTGGGTAGAGGAGTCG
>JBBTQD010000020.1:0-10642 GCA_038065855.1 Patescibacteria group bacterium | reverse complement strand
ATAATTACTCTTGAAAAGGTCAGAAATAAACCAAAAAGCAGAATAGAATAAATTGTAAGTCCTAATTTAGAGTGCGGAAATTTATTTTTTTCAATATAGAAAAAATAGTAGATGAAAACAGCTATAAAAATAAAAAAGGCAAGGACATTGGGGTGTGGCGTTGTGCCATAGGGCCGCATTATCTTTTCGCCATTAACCAAAAAAGTGGCGACATTAAACAAATTAGGATTTAAAACAGTCTCACCAAAAAAACGCAGGCCTAAATCAGCTTGCCGAACATATTGGATAATCGCCAAAACCGCCTGAAAAAATCCTGAAACCAAGAAGATAAAAAACGATGCCGCCAAATTAAAAACGACGCCGAGATTGGATTTTACGTAAAAATACAAAAGAGAAAACTCCAAAAGTTTTGCCAATTGATAAAATCCGAGTATTTGATTAGAAGCGTTTATAATTGAAATTGCCGAGACAATAATAAACCCAATCAAAAACCAGTCATATTTTGAAAACTTAAATTCACCTTTCTTAAAAATCAGTCTTAAAAACCATAAAGTTAAAACCGCAAGAATCAATAAATCCGTCGAATATAAAAACGCCGCGTTCCATTCGTTGAATCCAATCCCCCACGAACGTAAAATAACTCTCGTTTGGAACGGGATTAAAAGAATAAAAGCATAAAAAATAAATTTTTCTATATTCAAGCTTTTTTATCTACACTAGCTAAAATTCCGACTCCCAGCATTAACACTGCCAAAGCGGTGCCGCCGTAACTGATGAATGGCAAAGGAATCCCGGTCAAAGGCGCTAATCCGCTTAAAGAGGCGACATTGATGAAAGATTGGATGCCAACCCATGAAGCCAGACCCACAGCGTATAAAGAAGCAAATTTATCTCCGGCCCTTTTCGCAATCTTCAATGAAATAATCACAAAAAACAAAAGCATAAAAAGCACGGCGGCCATACCGATAAAACCAAGCTCCTCTCCGATAACCGCGAAAATTGAATCGCCTACCGGTTCAGGCAGAAAACCCAATTTTTGCTCGCCTTTGCCAAATCCAGAACCTAAAAATCCGCCTTTGCCTATAGCGATCAATGACTGATTAAAATGGTAGCCGATCCCCTTAACGTCAAAATCCGGATTCAAAAGAACAAAAACCCGGTCAAACCTGTAAGGTTCAAAAAATATCAGGAGAGCGAAGGCGACGGCGATTAAAAGAATAATCCCGATGATGTGCTTGAATCCCGCGCCGGAAGCAAAAAACATTGAAATGGCAATACCGGTAATAATGCTCAAAGTTCCGATATCGGGCTGGGCGGCAATGAGAATGCCGATGAAAAAAATAATAATAGTGAAGGCGACGGCGGAACGGGTGGCGAACTTGCGGCCTTCAAGCCAGCTAGCCAAATAAATTATCAGAGTAAGCTTCAGAATTTCTGCCGGCTGAAAAGAAAAAAGATTAAAGAAATTAACCCATCTTTTTGCACCGCCTAAATTTATTCCAAAGCCCGGGGCAAAAACAAGAAATAAAAAAAAGATTGATCCTAAAATCAAAAGCAGGGAAATTTTTTTCCAAATTTTATAATTCATCCTGGAGGCGGCGAAAAAAAGAGCGAGGCCCGGCAAGAAGCCGAAAAAAAACTGATGGCTCAAATAGTAATAGTTGATTCCGAAATTCTTTTGGGAAGAATAGATTCCGGCCGAAGAAATCATAGCCAGGCCGAAAACGATCAAAATAAAAGTAAGCCAGATTAAGGATCTTGTATTCATCAATGAAAGAGGGACGGGATTCTTGAATCAACTAAAAACAAAATTAGCCCTAAAATCGCTCCGACGGCCGAGATCATCCAAAGCCGCATCGTCACTTGGCTTTCCGGCCAACCCAAAGCCTCAAAATGATGGTGAATCGGCGTGGAAAGAAAAACTTTTCTGCCTCTGAATTTTTTGGACCAGAGCTGAATCAAAACCGAGCCGGATTCAATTACGAAAATTATCCCGATAATCGGAAGAATAAACGGAACATTCAGAAACATGGCGATAACGCCGATGATCGTTCCTAAAGCCATTGCTCCGGTATCGCCCATAAAAAATTTCGCTGGATAAATATTGTGCCACAAAAAAGCAATAAGGGCTCCGATAATGGATGAAATGAAAACCACCAGATCCATTCTTTCCTGAACAAAAGCAATTGCGCCCAAAGAGGCGAAAATAGTCAAAGCCACTCCGCCCAAAAGGCCATCCAAACCATCCGTCTCATTGGCCGAAAAAGTGCTGGCCACGATCACAAAAACAAAAAACAGCATATACCAAAAGCCCAAAGTAATATCGCCGAAAAAAGGGATATTAATGAAATTCCAATCAAGCTTATAGTAAAACCACCAGGCCCCTCCTAACCCGATCAAAGCATAAAAAACGAATCGGTCGCGCATTCTTAAACCTCTGCCCTTCTCTCCTTTTCCTTTAATGCTCCAGATGTCATCAATCAATCCCAGTATCGCGCTTATGATTAAAGCTCCTAAAGGCAAAAAAGTCTGGCTTCTTGACAAAAAATTCAATTTTGCCAAAGGGCTTCCGGGGAAAATCTGGCCTAAAGACCAAAAACCGAAAATAATAATCAATAAAGTGGCCCAGATAATTACTCCTCCGCCTATGGGAATCCCTTGTTTTTTTTGGTGAAGCCTGGAAAAAATAGGCGCCACGTCCTCTCTAGCCACTTTCTTTTTGGAAAAATTGTATTTATCAAGAACTTTTTTCCAAAAAGGCGTAATAATCAAAGCAACAAAAAAACTTATCGTGGCGACGATGAAAATCCGAAGGACATTGACGACTGTAAAAACGTTATCGGTTACTTCCATAAATATGCTTTGCCTGCCCAGCCAATCAAAGTTTCGGCCTCAGCGAATCTATCATTCGAACCAAGAACCACGGCAATCAGACGGCTCGAATTATTGGGCGATTCGGTTACTAAAATTATAGATTCTCCGCTCAACTCGGTAAATCCTGTTTTACCACCTATAATATTGAACAGTTTTCCGAGAAGTTCATTAGTATTGAAAATTTGATGCCTTAATTTCCCGTCAATTGAATCAATTTCAGTCTTCTGGATTTTAAGAATGTCGTACAAATCAGCGTATCTAAATGAATATTTTATCAGTTTGAGCAAATCCTGGCTTGTAGAAAAGCTTTTTTGGTCGTCCAGCCCGGCCGCCTCGGTGAAAAAAGTGCTACTCATTTCTAATAACTTGGCTTTCTCGTTCATTTTTTCAACTAAATTAATCCCGTATTTTTCTTCTATATGATCGGCAAAAGCATAAGCCGCGACATTGGATGATTCTATTAGCATTAATTTAAGCAGGTCAGCTGCTTTTATTCTCTCGCCTTGATACAAGTCGTTTCCGCCGCCTTCTTTTTCAGATTTTTCAATAGCTGATTTTTTAATACCCACGGCATCTCCCAAATCTGTATTTTCAATAACCGCCACTGCAGTCATAAGCTTAGTCAAAGAAGCAATCGGCAGTTTAACTCCGGAGTTTTTATCAAATAAAACTTTTTCCGAGGCGAAATCGTAAAGAATAACCGATTGGGCAAAAATATCGGGATCCGGAATGCCCCAATCCCTGATTGGAAAATAATTAGTTTCGGCATCTGGAAGCAAATAGGGAGCATTTTGGGCTTTGGAATCACTATAGGCACTTTTATTCACTAAAGAATTACGGACTAAAACCACCGGGCTTAAAAAATTCAAGCCCAAAAGCAAATCCAGAATTGAAACAATCAAAAATTTCGCAGTCATCACGATTACTTATCTTTTTCAACTTTCAAATGCAGCTCTTTCAGTTGTTTTTTATCTATTTCTGAAGGACTTTCCATCATCGGATCCCGGGCATCGCCGGTTTTGGGAAAAGCGATTATTTCACGAATATTGGGCTCGCCTTGAAGAATCATCAATAAACGATCAATCCCCGACGCAATTCCTCCATGAGGTGGAACGCCGTATTGAAACGCTTCAAATAAATGCTTGAATTTAGCCCAGACTTCTTCTTTTTTATAGCCCATGACTTCAAAGACAGACTCCAGCATCTTGGGATTGTGAGTTCGGATTGAACCACCGCCTATTTCATAGCCGTTCAAAACAAAATCGTATTGTTTAGCGATAATCAAACCGGGATCTTTCTCTAATTCGGCCGGATCTTTGACTTTAGGCGCCGTAAACGGATGATGAACCGCATCCCATCTTTTTTCGGTTTCTTTCCATTCAAACATCGGAAAATCAACTATGAAAGCAAAGGCCAGTTCGTTCGGGTCATTCTTATTTTTTCTTAAGTCGGGCTTATCGTTTCCATACTTTTCCATTACTTCTTTGTAAGCCAAGCAGGGGAAAGGAGATTGGGTAATTTTTTTATCCGGCGTAATTTTTGAAACCATTTCTTTATATAAATTTTCAGTTAAATTCAATACATCATTTTCTTCAACAAAGCTCATTTCTAAATCAAGCTGGGTGAATTCAGGCTGACGGTCACCTCGAGTATCCTCGTCCCGGAAACATCGAGCAATCTGAAAATATCTCTCAATTCCAGCAACCATTAAAAGCTGTTTATACTGCTGGGGTGATTGGGGTAAAGCGTAAAATTTCCCCGGATAAAGACGGGACGGCACCACGTAATCTCTGGCTCCTTCCGGAGTTGACTTGGTTAAAATCGGAGTTTCTATTTCTATAAAGCCGCGGTCATTTAAATAATCTCTCATAAACTTAATCACTTTGTGGCGCATAATTAAGTTGTTTTTCAGCCGCTCCCTTCTTAAATCCAGATATCTGTATTTCAAACGGAGTTCCTCCTCTATTTCATGGCCGGCGCCATCAAGCGGAATCGGCGGCGTTTCGGACTTACTTAAAATAATCACCTCAACGGCCTTCACCTCGACTTTTCCGGTTTCTATCTCTGAATTCACCATTCCCTTTGGCCGCTCAACTACTTCTCCTTTAACAAATAAAACCCACTCGGATCGCAGAGTTTCGGCAATTTTATAAAGCTTTTCGTCTTTAGGAGTAAAAACCAGCTGGGCAATTCCGGAGCGGTCGCGCAAATCAATGAAAATTATTTTCCCATGGTCGCGCCGGACATTAACCCAGCCAAAAAGCTCAACTGTCTCCCCTGTTTTATCTTTTATTTCGTTAATCCAAAGTTTTTTCATGCTGTTTGAACTTCATCTTGCCTGACGTTCCTAAAACAAACATTGCTTAGAAATCTCTTAATGCTCCAACCGGCAATTTTAAGCGCTTTCGGGATTAAAGAATTCTCGGTCAAACCGGGCAGGGTATTTAATTCCAGAATATGAACTTTTCCTTTCCTGACCAAAAAATCGGAGCGCGAATAATCTTTACAGCCCAAAACCATATGAGCTCTGACCGCCGTCTCCTGGATTTCTTTAGCCAGATGATCGCCTATCTGAGCCGGCGTGATTTCTTCAGTTGCTCCGGTTTTATACTTGGCTTCGTAATTAAAAAAATCGTATTCCTGATTTGGAATTATTTCGGTTACCGAAAGGGCAGCAACTTCGGTAGAACCGTTAACCTTTTTCTCAATCACTCCGCAGGTGAATTCGCGGCCGTGGATATATTCTTCTATTAAAACCTCGGGGTCGTATTTGAAAGCGTTCTGGATGGCTCGGTTTAACATATTTCTTCTTCGGACTATTGAAACGCCGACTGACGAACCGCGGGAACAGGGTTTCACCACCACCGGCATTTTTACCAATTTTTTTACAAAAAATTTTAATTGGGATTGAAAATATTCTCCTTCTTTGACGATCAAAGTTTTCGGCGTTTTCAAACCGTTTATTGAAAAAAACTGCCGGCTTTTGGCTTTATTCATGGCCAAAGCCGAAGCTAAAACCCCGGAACCGGTATAAGGGACGCCGTAGGATTCTAAAATCGCCTGAAGCCGGCCATCTTCGCCAAATTCTCCATGAGTGGCTAAAAAACAAATATCAACGCTTTTTACCGCTTTTTCCAGTTTAGCGTAGCGGCCGGCCATCCAGACTTTTCCGTCCCGCAGAATTTTTATTTTCACCGGCTCAAAAAGCCGTCTATCCAAATTTTTAAAAACATTTTCGCCGGTCGCCAAAGAAACTTCATATTCGCTTGATGGCCCACCCATAATAACTCCGACTTTAATTTTATACATTCTTCTACCCTATCAAAATTCAGCCATAAAAAAAAGACCGAGAATCAACAGTCTTAATTTCAAATCCGCCCCCCGCGAGTCGAACGCGGAACCTTGTCCTTAAAAGGGACCTGCTCTGCCAATTGAGCTAGGGGCGGAAAGGTTAAATCTATCACAAAATTTATCTCTTTTCAACCTCTTCCAACGCTTTTCTTAATCCCTCCAGATCCGGTTCAACCGTTTTTCTCTTGAAATTTTCCGGCTCCCGCTTGGTTAATTCGTCAAGCGATACTCTTTTCTCTCTCGGCATCAAGACTTCAGGCAACTGAACCCTTGGCTTTATCGTTTTTAGTTTTGAAAACGCCGGTTTTATTGCTAGGCTCCAGTTTTCAATTTCTTTTTCAACTTCTTCAACCGGCCGGCTGTATTTTTTCCTTGACGCATCAATAATAACCTCTCTGATGCTAACGCTTGAATCCAGAGGAATCGGCGGCAAAGTCAGAGCCGAAAACGGCCTCGAGGAAATACCGTCAACCAGAAGCTTCAGATAAACATTGTAATTAGGCAAATTGACAAAATCCTCGGCCATAATTTCGGGCGCAAACTGGATTTCCAAAAATTCGGCGTCAGTGGCGCCGACCCTGAATGTAACCATAGTTCCAACATTGCCGAAAACAGCGTCCCGGACGCGGGTGGAGGCCTCCGTTACCAACTGATTAATATATTGATGGGCAATTATTAAAGCCAAACCATATTTTCTCGACTCCGACAATATTGTGGCAAAAGCGTCGGTGGCAAAGTTTTGGAATTCGTCTACATAAAGGAAAAATGGGTGGCGTTCTTCCCTGTCAACCCTTACTCGTTCCATCGCTGTAAGCTGGATTTTGGTTACCAGCATTGCTCCAAGCAAGGCCGAGTTATCCTCGCCGATAAGCCCCTTAGAAACATTGACCAGAAGGATTTTCCGGTTATTTATAATGTCCTCTATATCCAGAGTGCTCTTGGATTGACCGACGATATTCCTAGCCATTTTCGTAGACAGGAATTGGCCGACTTTGTTCTGAATCGGAACAATGGCTTCATTCCTAAATCTCGGCTCCCAAGACTCGTATTCATTAACCCAAAAAGATCTGACCACCGGGTCCTTTATATTGGAAACGATTTTCTTGCGGTATTCCTTATCCACTAAAAGCCGGGGAATGCCCATCAAGGTAGTACCCGAAGTATCAAGCAAGGCCATAACGCAATTATCCAAAATGTATTCCATTCTGGCTGACCAGACATTTGCCCAGATTTTCGTGAAAATCGCCATCAGGCCGGAAGCGACCAAATGCTTTTGCTCCAGATTTTTAACTTCCAAAACATTGAAGCCAATCGGATACTTTGAATCAGCCGGATTGAAATAAATAGTATCATTAATTCGATCTTTCGGTATTGAATCCAATAAATCTTCGACAAATTCGCCGTGGGGATCAATCACGGCCAAACCCTGGCCGGCTTTAATGTCCTGAACCGCTAAATTCTTCAAAAGAGTGGTCTTGCCAGTGCCAGTCTGACCGATAATGTACATATGCTGGAGCCGGTCATTTTCTTTAATACCAAAGATTCTATCTTGGCTACGGAAGTTTGTTTTTGCGAAGTAGGTAATGTTAGACATATTGATATATCGAAATTTCGAGTTTAAAAAGGAATATACCCGGGCGGGCTGACTTTTTTGCTCTCCACTCTGTCCAAAGTCGGCGCGGTCAAAACCACATTGGTCGGCGGATGATACAAAGTGGCCAGCTCCTCTGAATTTAAAATTGAAATTGAAGAATTGAAATCTTTATCCGGCCTGTTAGGATCAGCCAGCCGCCCGACAAAAGTTTCTTCCGGAATATATCTTGTTTTGTAGCGATATAACAATGTTCTTTTTCTTGCCTTGGTCCGGCGACCTGTTAAAATAAACGGCCATTTCCACCATTTTACACCGGTCAAAGCATTAAAGTTTATGGTGAAATAATTCATGGAAGAAGCATATTGATTAAAATAACCAAGCATATTTTTCGAAGCGCCTTTATCAAATAAGTCTTTGGGCGCCAAATAAGCCAGCCTTATTAATACTTCAAAACCGCGCTTTGAAACTTTCTGGCTCACCGCCTTTAGCGATGCTTCTTCGGCCGGACTCAAGATCGGGAATGAAATCGCTGTCTGGCCGGGCAACGGTTTTAAGCGCGTTTTTTCCTTCAATTCTTTGATTATATTTTCTCCTTCCTTCTCCCAGCCGGGCTTGGCCGGCCGGACAATCAGTTGAATCCAAACTCTTTCTTCCGGCCTGGTTCTAGAAATAAGTTCCAAAATATATGAAATCGGATCAATAATTCTTTCTTCTCCGCCCTTTTCTTCAAAAAGCATATAAGTGTTTATGGGATGGGGCGAAGGATTCTTTAACTTTGACTCCAAGCCGAAAAGATCATATCCGGTCCGTTCCAGACCATCAAAAGAATCAGGAAATTCAGCCGTATAATCCTCGGCTCCGCCTATTTCAATATCAGGGTATTGAGCGTAAAGCATTGATTCCACCGGATGGCGGAGTTTTTTAGGAGTTCTGACGTAAAAATGAGCTTTGCCGCCGGCGCCGACGACTTCAAAACTAAACCAAAGAGTCACTTCGCCGTCCACATATTTTTCCTTCCAACTGGTCGGCATATTTATCAAAGTCCAGAGCCCGGCGAAAAACTGGTCCATCGCCTTGGGGCCTTTTTCTACCTCCCGGGGAATACGGATTTCAAACATATCCCATTCTATTTCACTTCTGAATTTTGCCTGCCTATAAAAAAGCAGAGCTTCCCGAACAATTAAAAAAACCAGAAAAGCCAAAACCGGTAAGATAGCCCACCTAAAAGGTGCGAGAAAAGAAACTAAAAATTTTAAATCTTCGTAAGTCTGAAAGAGAGGTTGAAAATCCAAAAAGTTCATCAATAATACTATACAGCATTAAGCCTTTTCAACCAATCCGTAAAGCCCTTCCTTATCTTTCTTAAAGAGTTTCTTGTCCTGAAGATTCAAAACTATGGTATTGGGTTTGACAAAGCGGGCCTCGGCAGTTTTAGCAATAATCTTTTCTCTGGCCATCGGGCCGTATTTTTTTAAAATACTCGTTAAAACGTCCTTGACCGTGCCGGCTTCAAAGCCCCACTCCGAAAGAGCGTAAAGGCCGCGGCCGACCAAAATAAATCTTTTGTCTTTTATAAGCTCGTTATGGACGGTTTGAAAGTTAGCTTTTTTAAAATCAAAATTATGGCTGTTGATGGCATCGGTAATTTTTCTGAAATGAAGAGGATTATTAATTCTTTTAAGAACCAGATAAGCCTTGTCTTTTATGCCTTTGGGACGAATCTCGGGCCAGTTCAAAAGACCAGCTTCGCCGAAAATATTTTTACCCATAGCTTTATGCAGGCCCAGATAAGACAAAATTATTTTTTTGTCGCTTGTGTTTTCCTGAGAAATTTTATTGAAAAACGAAACAAGCTCTGTTTCCGGAACGACAGAATTCTTTTTTTCAAAGCCGTGAACCAATTTTTCGCTCACCTCTTTGGCTTTATTTATATATAAGGGATCTTTGACCGTCCAAATACTATGATAATGATCGTCTTCGGGATAACGTTCAAAATTGCTTGATATGGTCATTAAAAAGACAAAAACTCCGTTAGTTTTATTATACTGGCTGGAACCCGAAAATTCATGAAATAAAAAATCTTCCCGGACGACATTTTCGTAGCCTTGAAGAATCGCTTTTATTTTTAAAACCTGATCGCCTAAATTGAAGCTGTCGAAATTTTTTCTGAGTTCGCGCAGAGCCGTCTCTTCAATCTGACGGACTCTCTCCCGAGTGATACTGTATTTTTGACCGATGGATTCCAGAGTTTCAATATCGCCCGTTTTAAACCCAAATCTCCGGGAAACTATGTCCTGGGTCCGGGGATTCAAAGATTTTAAAACCCTTGAAACAGAATTTATAAAATTGATTTTTTCTTGCTCATTCAACATGTCGGAGTTATATACTTAAGAAAGTATATAATTGGTTCGTTCAGCATAAATGTAAATAAATTTCCATTTCTGCCTAGCTGCCAATTATAATAGCATCTACTTTTTACTATGTCAATAACTGGACTAAAAGATAAGAAAATAGCGGTTTTGGGGCTCGGACGCGAGGGTCGGGCTACTTTGAATTTTCTTAAAAAAAATAAAATAAAAGCCAAGGCCCTCGATGCTAAATTTGATAGAAATTATATTAATAAACTTAAAAATTACGACCTTATTTTCAGAACGCCGGGATTCCCCCGCCTTCATCCAAAACTTTTAGCCGCCGAAAAAAACGGAGCCATTGTTTCAAGCCACATTAAATTATTTTTTCATCTGTGTCCGGCTAAAATTATCGGCATCACCGGAACCAAAGGCAAAACCACCACTGCTTTTTTGATTTATCGGATATTAAAAA
>JBBTQD010000019.1:0-4521 GCA_038065855.1 Patescibacteria group bacterium | reverse complement strand
CGGGGGAGGGACTCGAACCCTCAAGCCTTTCGGCACTAGATCCTAAATCTAGCGTGGTTGCCAGTTTCACCACCCCGACATAACTAAATATTCTATCACTTTTCCGCTTTTTTTCAATTCAAAAAACACCCGTCCTCAAAATAAAGCTCCGGGTGTTTTTTAATATAGCAAACACTCAAATCAGTTGAAGAAAACTCTGGTCACCACTCCGGCAAGGGTCTGGAGTATCAAGCCAATAGCTATAACTACTAAAGCCCCCCAAACTCCTGACCAAATTCTAGTCTTTGCTTCTTTTATTTTAGTATCATCACCGCCAGCCCGCATCCAACCAATACCTCCAAGAACTATATAAATTAATGCGGCAATCACACCTAATACAAGTATGAACTGTGCTACTCGCCTGATAATATTTTCAATCTCAGTCAAGGTCGTGCCAGGAACAACAGGCGGATTAACTGTCGGCAACTGAGCCAAAACAATCACGGGCAGTAAAACCAAAAAGGCTACTGCTGAAACTGCTAAATATTTTTTCATTTTATTGAAACCATCTGAATTTAATATTATCGACCTAAGGACCAAAGAAGCTCCTATTCACTACTATATTATAAATCGTCAAAATTATCACGCCGACCGCCAGAATGATGAACGCGCCGATGACTCCGTTTCTGAACCAGCCCTTAGCTTTCTCGGCTTTGGTGTCGGAGCCGGCCATGAAATACATGATCCCGGAAACGACTATGGTAATTATCGCTAAAATAATTCCGGCGGCAATCAGAAAGTTGGCAAACTTAATCAAAATACTTTGTATTTCTGTTTGAGTATATCCGGTTCCGGTCGGCAAAGGCGGCAAAGAATAAGTCGGCAGTTGAGCAGAAACGCCAAAAGAAAATAGAAAGTAGAATAAAGAAAGCAGAATAAGGAAAAAAATAATTTTGAATTTCATTTAGAAAAATCTGCCTTCAACAATAATTTGAATTGTTTTTATTATCACGCCGACCGCCAGAATGATGAACGCGCCGATGACTCCGTTTCTGAACCAGCCCTTAGCTTTCTCGGCTTTGGTGTCGGAGCCGGCCATGAAATACATGATCCCGGAAACGACTATGGCGACAACTCCTAAAGTAACCCCGGCCGTGTAAAGAAACTTAGCCGTATTGTCTAAAAGGCTGGTTAATCTTTGATAAGTGATCGGATCCCCCGGCGGAAGCTGAAAAGTGGACTGCTGGGCGATAACAAAATTCAAAAAAGAAAATGGATTCATAAAAAATTTAAGGAATAAAGCACCGGCCTAAAACGATCAACCGGCAGAAAAATTCTCTGGTTACTATATTAGCGATGGTATTTATGATAACTCCGACGCCCAAAACAATCAAAGCGCCGAGTAAAGCATTTTTAAACCATGACTGGGCGCTGGTAATTTTAGTTGGCTCCGCTCCAGCCCTCATATACATAATGCCTGAAACGATTACGGCAATAATGGCAAATAAAACTCCGACGCTGGTTAAAAAAGAACCGACTCGGGCGATCAAAGTTCCGATTTCAGCCAAAGTCAGCCCTTGGCCTGAAACTTGCGGAATCGGGATTGTGATTTGGGCGATTTCTAAAAATTTATTCATAAAAATTATTGGACGCAAATTCGCCGACCAGAGCTGTCCGGATTTGAACAAGTCTGGCCAGCCGGACAAGGACGGCTATTATCGCATGGCCGACCGACCGTTGTGGTAACTCTAGTGCAATTCAAAGGTAAAAAAGAATAACTCCCGCCTAAGGCATTAGCCACGGTAGCCACGGTAGCAATGATAACATTGGTCGCCAAAATTACCAAGATACCGACCAAAGTCCAGGTAAGGTTTTTGGTCGCGTCAGCCGTTTTTGTCGCGTTGCCTATGGCCAAAAAATACCTGATTCCGGCAATGACCAAGAATATCACCATTATCGCCAAGACTATCCCGATCAGCCAGCAGGCAAACCCGGTGATGATGTCGGCGATGCGTTGAATTGTAAAATCTTCTATTCCCATCTTAGCTTTGATTATATAATCTAAGGGAATTTATTACTAACTATGTTATCAACATTAAATCGCCTCTATAAAAAGAAAAAGGGAGAACAAATTGCGTTCTCCCTTGAAGGTACTCTGACTGGCTAAAGCTAAAACGGTCAAGGCGCTTTGACCGGCAAAAGCAGGCAGAGTTCCTGCTCATGGTTGGCCACGAGCAATCCTCCGCCAGCTCCGGCAGCACCGCCGTAAGCAGCCCCCTGCCAGCCACCGGATAAACCGCCGAGTCCGGCACCGACAATCCCGCCGCCAACCACATCTTTAGTCTGGTGCTTTTTATCCTTCTGCACCCTGACCAAAACCGGCTGGTTCACGCTGATCGGCGGCAGACCCTGAAGGTCTTGCAACCGACAAACCGGCACATTGCCGTATTGACCGTACGGCTGTCCGTACGGTGCCCAGCCCTGCTGGTTGACGATACTGCCAATCAGCGCCTGATTGGCCGCGACCACGCGGGGGGCCTCAAAACCCGGCACCGAAAGCCCAGTCAAACCAGTGTAGCCAGCCGTAGCGCAGGCCTGACTTATGACCACAACCGCCAAACTGACAAAGAACTTTTTCATCATCCCCTCCTTTAACTCTCTTTCTATCGTGTATTTTTATTATACTAAATAACTAGTTTTCTGTCAAATCACAAGGGTGGTTTAATTTGCTAGAATTAAAAGCAATGAAACTAAAACCAAAATTAAAGAAAAAAACGGTTTCAGTAAGTTCCCCGCAAACAACTCAAGAAATTCAGGAAGAAATCTTCCGCAAGATGCCTTTTGCCAAAAAAATTAAACTCACTTCTGATTTAACAATGTTCTGCTTAAAATTAAACCGATTAAACAGATTCGATAAACTCACTGTAAATGGAAACAATAAACCCGGAAAAACTTCTCTTAAAAGTCGCTCCAATTTTAGACGAGCTTAAAATTAATTATTACATCACCGGCGGTTTTGCCGTTTCCGGTTGGGGAAGGATCAGATCAACTTTAGATATAGACATTGTCATTAAACTTTTGGAACCGAAAATAGAACCGCTCTCTGGGGCTCTAAGAAAAATTTCCAAATTTGGATACATAGACGAAGAAGCGGCTAAAGAAGCTTTGAGACGAAAAGGAGAATTTAATTTTATTGATCCTGAAACCGGATTTAAGGTTGATTTCTGGATTACCAAAGGAGATGAAAGAGCTAAAATTGAGTTCAAGAGACGAATTGTTAAAAAAATTGACGGTCAAAAAATTTATTTCATATCGCCGGAAGATTTAATTCTAAGTAAATTAGTCTGGTATGAAAAGAGTGGCGAATCATCCAAACATATAGAAGATGTGGGATCAGTTTTCAAAATTTCCGGCGAAAAACTGGATATCGGTTATCTCAAAAAACAGGCGGGGAAAATTGGAGTCGCTGGTTTATTGAAAAAGTTTTTGAAATGAACCGCTATTTACTTAACGCAATACGCTTTGTATAATTAAAATATGGCTTGGGATTATACAAAAACAGAATATAAAAAACAGGCGAAAAAAGATCCGGTTTGGAAATTAGAAAGATTGATCAATTTTGGCCTTGACGGCGAAAAAATTGAACGAGAGCTATTAGAAAAATACCTTAATAAACTTAAAATAACCGAAGACCGCCGGGCTTTTTTTGAATTGATTTTGTGGAACAAAAAGTTTTAACTCCTGTTCAGAAAAAAATTATTGAAGAAGTGGCCAAAGAAGAAAAGCTGGCCGATTTTTATTTAACCGGCGGAACGGCTTTAACCGCTTATTATTTCCGGCACCGAATTTCCGACGATCTGGATTTTTTTTCTTTTGATGAACCGGACACTTTTTTTATTCATCAATTCATTAATAAATTAAAAGAATCAATTAAAGCAAAAGAGGTTAGATATGAACGTCTGTATGATAGAAACCAATTTTATTTCAAATTCGACGAAGAAGAACTGAAAATAGAATTTACAAAATATCCGTTTAAGCAATTAGAAAAACCGGAGCTAATCGACGGTCTTAAAATAGACAGTCTTCGTGATATCGGAGCTAACAAACTGATTGCAGCCCTGGAACGTTTTGATCCTAAAAGCAAAATCTTAGCCCCGGAGATACTGAAATAAAATAAATAGGGCCGTTCTTGTGTCTCCACAAGAACGGCCCTGAAAGAACCAACTCACCTAACTTTCTGAAATCTTATCCTGGTGTTATCGGCCAAAGTTCTCACTCTGGCCGGTCCGGCTATGTTACCTCCGACGAGGCTCCTTTGACCGGCCTGCATCTGGTACTCCTTGGGAGTGCCGTCTGCCAAGGCCGAAACTAAGATCCAGTCGTGGTTGGCAAAAACCAGATGCTTGGTGCCGGGCCCGGTCTCCACAGTGTCTTTTTCCTCGCCCTTGGTGCCAAGGAAAAATTCCTCAATGCCAGTTGTTCTGGCTTCAGCCACCGCTTCTGCCGCTTCTTCTTTGCCTTTTCCACCAAAGAAGAAAGCGA
>JBBTQD010000018.1:0-17228 GCA_038065855.1 Patescibacteria group bacterium | reverse complement strand
GCGTCTCGCGCCGCGAGCTTGTCTCTTCCAATTTGCATTTTCCCAATTGGCGGTGTATTCTTGAAATAGCTCGAACGGAATTCGCTCCTCGCCGCGCCTTGCGCGGCTCGGAATGGGCGGGCGGGCAAAATGAATTAAAAAGCCGAGAGCATTCCAAACTGCCAAAGAACCTAAAAACAAATCGGCTCGAACCATATTTTGTAAGGGCAAAAGAAATTTCTTCATAAGGATTAGAATCCTCATAAAATGGCCTGAAATAAGGGCTTTTTGTTGGTTTTTAAGCTAACCTTGACAAATCGTATAATAGGGTGTATAATGATAGCAGATAAGTGGGGGGTTGTTCCATTAGAGCAATCAAAATCTTGATAATTCTGATGGGACAATTTCGTCCCCAACAGTTCTTTGAGGAGAGTGCTATGGCATTCGAACTTTACCTCGCCCCCGAGCAGAAGAACGGCGGTCGGGTCAATGGCTACGACCTTGAGAGACACCTCTATGAGACCGGTCTCATAGACCACTGTCTCTCCCTTGAGGACGAGGCTGTCAAGGGTTGGATTGCCAACCCCTCGACTTACCCGAAGAGATTCAGGAGGAAGACACTCCTCCTCTGGAAGTCGAGAATGCTCTCGCGTTCCGGCTCCGGCAAAGTCATCGCTATCGCTTGTCTCTACTGGGACGACGATAACGAGGACCAGGACGATCGGGTGGTCGAGAACTGGGAATCGCTTGAGGCTCTGTGGAGCGCCCGCAGCCCCGTCCTCCTCCGCCGCCACCGCCAGAGCTGACAAGTCAGCCGTGAGTCTCATTAGGTAACTCACGTAAAAAGGCGTTAAGCTGCCCGTCCGTCGTGTAGGACAAAGTGCCGATGACCTGAAACAAGGCGTTTGGATTTATCCGGCGCCTTTTTCTTTTTCAGAAATTCAAAGAGCGAGAATTTGCCGCCAAAGCCAGTGAATTTTTCAATAATTTCAAATTGAAAAATTCACTGAATTGAGTTATACTTAACTCAATTAAAAACTTGAAATTGTTAATGCTCTCGGCTTTTTAATTCATTTTGCCCGCCCGATTCATCCGAGCCGCGCAAGGCGCGGCGAGGAGCGAATTCCGTTCGAGCTATTTCAAGAATACACCGTTTTTATATGTCCTCGGGTTGGAAACAAGAAAATAATCATTTAAGTAAAGAGTTTATTTTTTTTTAAATGATTTTTTAGAAACGACTGATTTCATAAATAAAGTCGCCGAGCTTAGGGAAATCATAAACTATCATGGATATAATTAAAAAAGTAATCAATGCGTTTAAGATTAAAATATACAACATTTTTTTACCAAACGAGGATATAACTTCTAATAAGAAGAAGTGGGATACTCTAGCTCAAAATAATTCTAAATTTTTCACTTGGACTGAAAAAGAAGATGCTACTGAAAAAGAATTTAGGGATTCTGGTCTAAGAGATTATACGAATTTAATAAAAGCAGATAGTATTCTACAAGCTAAATTGGATTCTATAAATGCTACCAGCGTATTAGAAATAGGATGCGGCATTGGAAGAATTACAGAATTTTTTATTCAAGATTTTGAAGAAGTATATGGAATAGATATTTCTCGGAAAATGGTAGAGCTAGCTAAGCAACGTCTACCATTAAAGGAAATTCATTTTATTGAAAACGATGGCAAAACCATACCCCTTAAATCAGAAATAATAGATTTTGTTTTTTCGCATGCAACCTTTCATCATATGCCAAGTTATAAAGTTGTTGAGGAAAACTTTAGTGAAATATTTAGGGTTCTAAAGCGGGGGGGGTCTTTAAGGTTCAACTTCGAGGAACAGAAGTTAGCAAGAAAAATTGGTTTTACGGCGTCTATTTTGATAAAAAACTAATAGAGCACTTAAGTAGCAAAGTCGGGTTTAATATAATATATAATAGACGCTTTTTCAGAAAGGAAGGAAAAAGATATTTTATAGTTCTTTTAGAAAAACCACACCCATACGAATGACTTTTAGTTATAGCTTTGATATAGGGTGATAACATCAAACTGCTTTTTAATTTCAAATTTATGTGGCTATTTTAGTGCGATTTCGCTAAGCTGAATTTGGGAACAGGAGTAGAGTGTATCCTCAAACAATAGTGAGTAGCAGGGTGGGGTTAATTGATTTTCGCAAGGTTTAACGATAAACTTGGTATAAATAGTTGTGTAGTAGCCGTTCTAAAACAGGTTCTAACATCGTCCACTACTCTCCGCAATGACAACTTTTTATCGGCGTGACCTAGTAGGTCAGGACCGATCTGCGATCCAAGTGCTTTTTAACCACTTTGTAAAAGATATTTCGTCCAAATCTTATTTGGAAAAGAATTCACTTGTTTACTTAAGATATTAAATCTTTCTTTTAATAGTAACTCCAATTTTCTTTCATCAACTGCTATAAAAGGTTTTTCATCGGCACGCAAAAATACTTGTAACATAAAAATTCCTTTTAACTTTTTCCTTATTGTATCCAAGTATTTTTCTTTATTTTTTATAAAAGCTATGGTTTTAGAATCCAAAATAATATCATACTTATCATGTTTAAAAGGATAATTTTCTAAATCATCCAAATCCCAGTTTGTAAAATTACATGACGGACAAATATCCCTGGCTACTCTCAAAGCTTCTTCGGAAAAATCTATACCTTCTACAATAAAATCATGGTTCGATAACCATTTAGAAAGTTCACCGGTACCGCAACCTAAATCCAAAGCTACACCGGAATAAATACCGGCTTTCTTTAAACTCTCCGATAAATCTACGTCATAATCTCTCCATGGAGTTTCTCCTTTTTTGTAACTTTCCTCCCATGACTCTTTATTCATTATAAATAAATACTAACATTTCTAACAAAACAAAAAAGAGAGACACACCACATGAAAACATGTGTCTCTCTTCTGCTAACGTTACGGTCTTCTTACCCGTCGCCATCAGAACCGCAAGGCGCTTGGCATTTACTGCATGACGGAATGCTCTGACAGCAATTCGCCGCCGTCCCGACTTCCGGCCAGATCTCGGGGTTCAGAAAGCCAAGCAGTGATCCAGCCACCTGCCGCGAAACGACGTACCTCTTCGGATCCGACTGTCCCATTTATACCCCGACCCGCGTGCCTTAAATTACTCTCGGAATTGAGCCCCCAGAAATCCTTGTAATACTTGGATATTCTGGGTACTTAACCCGAGTGGCCCGCATTTTATTCTAAATTGCCATTCTAAATTGCCAAAAAAAGAAACCGGCTCTCAGATGAGAGCCGGGAAGGTGTTAAAGCCTCTCGCGCCTTCTGATTCAAAAACTGGTTTGAGTTCAAAAGCGGGTTCAGGAAATTCCAACGGCAAACGCAGTTCTTGAATAATAGCCTCGGAAAGATCTGAAATCTCTTGGTAAGGATCAACGGCCACGCATGGAATCCGTCCGCCGTGCTCAACCAAATGGCATTCCCTGCCCCAAGCCGAGCTTTTCACCTGAAGCGGAATAATCTGGTCGGGCTGCGTAAAAACCAAAAAGTCTATTCCTTGCCTGTCCAGCTCTCCGCCGTGTTCTGCCCGATAGTAGTGATGTATTTTTTGGGAAGTGATCAAAGTTTGAAGAACTTCTTCGACTCGATTTTCACTTCTTTCCCCTTTCTCCAAATCAGCTCTGATTAAAGCTTGTATTTTTCTGATCCGCTTTTTAGACATGCGCCAAAACCTCCTTTCCCAGAAAACACTTTTATAATTACTTCCCGCACCCATATTATCCAGCCAAATAAAAAATTAGTCAACCAAAAACAGCCCTGAGCTTATTGAATGGGCTGTTTTTGGTCAGTAATCAATGACTAATTAACTATTTAACTAATCACTAATCAACTATCTTCTAGTACTGTCTTCCGAAACCTCCTCCCCGACCGCCGCCAAATCCGCCCCGCCTCGGTCCGCCGCCAAAACCTCCTCTTCCTTCGGTTCTTTCGCCCATGGGTTTGGCTTCGTTGACGGTAATGGCTCTTTCTCCGATTTGCTTGCCGTTCATTGACTCAATCGCTTTCATGGCTTCGTCATCGTTAGACATTTCCACGAATCCGAATCCACGGCTTCGGCCGGAGTATCGATCAGTCACCACTTTTGCCGACTCAACTGCACCGGCTTCGGAGAAAAGCTCCTTCAGCTCGTCATCGGTGGTCTCATAAGGAAGACCTCCTACATAAAGTCTTTTAGCCACTTAACTTACCTAATAACTTTGGGTGCGTGATAAAGTCCAGTCGCTTACAGGTAAAATCAATTTAGAAGCTAAAGGATGTTCAAGTTTAAGGAATGCCGACAAAAATGTACTTTGATACATTGAGGAGGCACGACGCAGAAATTGAACATAAATTTAGCTTCCCTCAGAGGGCATGCAAATTTTGGCCAAATTCTTTGTTGCTCAGAACTCACGTATCAAAGTACACTTGTCCCTCGCGCCTCGAATTTGTCTCAAAATTTGCATGCTAAATTGATTTGCTCCTGTGAGCAACTGGACTGACCCTGATTATTAAGACATAAATTTTTAACCTGCTCGACGCACGCACCCATTAAAATGAGATGCTGACCCCGCACCTTTTAAGGACAAATTCTTTCGTGCGTTGATAGGATAGCTTTCTTTACAAGATTTATCTTTGGATAAAGGAAGAGCTTGCTTTGAAAGCTAAAACGAAAGAATCAAATCAATGCTTGTCCGTAAAAGGTGCGGGGCTGAAATTAACAGGTAAAAAAAATTATAGCATATCGAATTTAAAATTGCAAACTGTGGAAAAAACTGATAGAATTTTGTAGTTTTGGAGACGTGGCAGAACGGCTAATGCACCGGTTTTGAAAACCGGCGCCCGAAAGGGCTTGGAGGTTCGAGTCCTCCCGTCTCCGCCAATTGGAATTTTGCAAATAGTGGGAGATAGATTACGATAGAACTATGAAAAAATTTACTTGTCAGGAGATGGGCGGTCCGTGTGATGTGATCATTGAGGGTCAAACAATGGAAGAAATGGCCCAGAAGGGCGGAGATCATGTCATGGCGACGGCAGATCTGGAACATCAAAAAATCGCCGAGCAGATGAAAAACGAGACCGAAGAAGGAAAAGCCAAATGGTTCGCCTGGTTTAAAACCATCTGGGACCAAAAAGCCGAATCCTAATACTGAAACAGGAAACAATGCTGGTACGCTCAAATCTCGTCTTAATGCAACCATTGAGAATAAGCTTAAAGAGCTAAAGTTGGCGTTGGAAAAAGCAACAGGAGCAGAAAAGATCTATATCATCTTCGTTAACGAGAAGCTGGGATTTTGATTAGTTTTTTACTATCCTCCCGGATTAACCTCTTTCCAGATGGGATTGGATTTCTCAACATTGACCGGCTTGGAAATCGAACAGGATTGATTGGTATTGTCGGTGGCGGTTAAAGTCACATTATAAGTGTTGGATTGGGAATAGGATTTAACCGGATTTTTCTGGGTTGAAGAGCCGCCGTCGCCGAAAAACCAAGACCAGCTGTGATTTTGGTCGCCTTTGCCATCATAAAAAACAGTTTGGTCAGTAAACTGAATCGGGTCGTTGGGAATTAGCTGCTGCTGGCCGGCTACCCGAGCAAAAAAGAAATTAACTTGAGGGTAGGCGTGATTCGGAGTTCTCCAAATGGAAGAAACAATCCAATCAGACGAAACATCATACTGATTCCAAGCCTTAACTCTTGCTCTGTATGTTTTATTAAACTGGAGAATGCCTTGAGGAGTTGAATTTAGAGTTGAAGTATTGCCCGAAGCGCAGGTTCCGTTTGGCGGTCCGCCAAGGCACGAATCCCACTCGGGCGAATTAAAAGAACCCTGATCATCTATCTGAACCTGATAAGCGCTTTGGGGACTCCCGCTAGGATCAGAATAAGTCCAGCCTATGGTTGCCGCCGGACCAGAGACGCAGTAGTTCGGTTCAGTCACGGTAACAGCACTCAATACAGGCGGAAGAGGAGGCGCAACCCACTTTGGAATAAACCCCGGCTGGCCTTCGCCCCTAATTGGCCCCGAAGCGGCTCCGATGTTGAAAACTTCAAAATTAAAATTAAAAAGAAATAAAATAATGACAGCCAACAAAAACGTCGTCGTAAACATAGACGGCGACACCGTATTCTTTTCTTTGCTATCAGCTTTCATGGCTATTCCATCCACATCATGCCGTTTACTAAATTACCCGGAGCGCCTTGCGGTACTAATCGAATTGTGTTTGCCTGGACATTACCAGCTACATCCAACTTCGCCCCCGGCGCCGTTGTCCCGATGCCGACGTTGCCGGCGAAGTAATTTTTTGCCGATGTGTTATTCTGATAGAAACCATATCCTGTGCCATCTGAACGGAAATCTTGATTTGTTACGCCATTGGCAGTAAATGCATAGGAACCAATGTTGGTCCCAGCGGTTGCGCCTGTGACATTGAATTGAGAACCGTAAACATTCCCGCTCGTCCCAGTCATTGTTGATCTGACCCCAATAGCGGACCCAGTTGCGTCTACAACATCCAGTTTCGCCCCCGGCCCCGTCGTCCCGATGCCGACGTTGCCGTTGCCTCTTACATACAAGAGGCTCGTCCCACCATTATTGTTTACGGCGAGCGCAGTTTGCGACGACGTACTCCCACCGTTAATTTGTACTCCATTCCCGCTCGCATGAGCGTTATAGAAGAGCCCAGCATATTCCCCACTTTGGTTAATAGTAGACTGCAATCGAAATGTCCCAGCGTCCCCCACCCCGTCGGTCACAATCATTTCACCGCCACGTACGTCTACTTTCCCAACGGGCGCCGTCGTCCCGATGCCGACGTTGCCGGAGGAATCCATTACCATCTTCCCAAGTATCCCGCTCAGACCCCAGTTATAATTAAGTGCATCAAATTGTTGTTGACGATATACATTAGCGGATTGATCATATGCTTGTAATAGGGCACGAGCAGCGTCTCCAGTGCGCAGAAAATCAACATCAAGAATGACCGCACCACCTATGACATGTAATTTACTTCCCGGCCCCGTCGTCCCGATGCCGACGTTGCCGGCGAAGTAATTTTTTGCCGATGTGTTATTCTGATAGAAACCATATCCTGTGCCATCTGAACGGAAATCTTGATTTGTTACGCCATTGGCAGTAAATGCATAGGAACCAATGTTGGTCCCAGCGGTTGCGCCTGTGACATTGAATTGAGAACCGTAAACATTCCCGCTCGTCCCAGTCATTGTTGATCTGACCCCAATAGCGGACCCAGTTGCGTCTACAACATCCAGTTTCGCCCCCGGCCCCGTCGTCCCGATGCCGACGTTGCCGACGCCGTCATCGTAAATTATGGAATCGCCGATTTGATTGGAGGGATTTGCCCCGCCTGCAAAGCGCGCAATATAGTTAATCGTACCCCCGCCGGTAATACTACTGATAGCCGCTAACGCGCTTTGGATAAGCTGATGCCCACGCACGTTAAATGTATTTACCGCAAAAAGAAACGCCACAATAAATAGAATGATATTGAGATAAAGAATGCTTTTTTTCATAACTATATTATATGAACTTTATTAACTTATTGGAAGAAAATCTGTTAATAACATTTTATGGCAGCAGACACAGAGCTTTGACTCCTGAAGAAGTCTGGATACGCATTCTTGAAGCATTCGGGTCAGACAGATTAACCAATACAACTCCGCGAATGCCATCTTTATAAATCCGCAACGGCGAGGTCGGAGAACCCGGTTCTACCGCAACCTTGCGAATCCTGTCTTGGTAAAGCCTTAGTCCGACATCCGCTCCGTTGTTGCATGCATTAACAACAATTGGAATTAAATTAAAAGTAGCAGTAACTTCTGTATTAGTTGTAATAGAACCTCCACAAACGGGATTAGCGCCCAAAGGAGCACAGGCTCCGCCCCAGCCGGCAAATATTGATCCTGCTTCGGCTTCTGCCGTTATAGTTAAAAGCGTGTCTTTGACATAAGTTACCGTAACTGCCGTAGGAACTGGTATGCCACAGCTAGGGCCACAAGAGTTACCCTGATTATCGTAAACTGTACCGCGTCCTGTGCCTAGTTTAGTGAGAGTTAATGTTACATATTCAACACCTGGAGGCGGGGGAGACGAAGTGGGAGACGAAGTGGGAGACGGGCCAGCATTGCTATTAAAATTAGCAGTTACTGACTTATTGCCATCCATAGTAACACTGCATGAATTTCCGCTTGAACTATTGCACCCAGACCAGCTAGTTGTATAGCCACTATCAGGGCTTGCGGTTAAAGAAACCTTTGTACCACCGGGATAAGGCTCTGAACAATCACTTCCACAATTTATTCCTGAACCAGAGACGCTTCCTTCACTTCCGCGATTAACTGTCAGATTATAGTTACCTGGCGGCGGTGGAGGCGGACACTCTGCCGTAGTACAAGGTTGAGATTCAAAAGACGCACCAAGACAATCATTCCCCCCATTTGCCGGAGCAGGGTTAGTACAGGTGCGAGTACGTGTTTGTGTTCCTGTCTGACCACAAGCCGTCACGCTGCAATCGCTCCAATTACTCCATTCGCTCCAACCGCCGTCAACCTTTGTAACCGTATCAATATGCAATTCTGCTCTTGCGGTAACTACTTTTTTCCCTCCAACTATAACATATACCCATCTCCATCTGGGGTCTGTGGTTAACTCCTCGCCACTATTAAATTGTGGTTCATTCGTCCACTTAACTCCTGACGCGCATGTTAAATTACTGATTTCTGAAGTAATCCCGCCGCAGAGCGAAAAGTTTCCTTCCCCGGTAGCGCCTCCGGAAACTAAATATACGCTACTCATTCCAGTTAATGTTTGATCATCTTTCAGATTACCCTTACAATTTACATATTTAAATTCATTACTGGTATTGTTTAAGGTGATAGTACATTCTAATTCGGCCGAAACATTTTCAGACCAAAAGAAAACACCGCTTAGCGCAAAGATAAACAGCGTTAAAAATATTTTTTTATTAGTTAGATTAATTTGAAGAGTCATAGCTCACATAATTGACTTCCTGGGCGGCCGCATTGTTTGTTTTAAATAAATTTTCTTTGCTCTTAATGCTGATTATCCATGCGCCAATTACTAAATCAGACAAAACTCCCGGCTTCTCTTCAGTTCGAGGAGTATATGTTTCCCCGGGTTTTAGTTTGCCGGGGTTAAGAATTAAAACTTTATTCTTTAAGATAGTCTCGGGTTTAATTTTAAACTTGATTGTCTTGGTTTCTTCATAATTACTTCCGGGCTTGGATGATATTGCAGAACCTTCTACTGTAATAAACTGGCTGTCTGCTTTTATTATATTCCCCCTCATTTCATGTGAAACCTCTTTGTTTGAGTCTGATTGAAAATTAATTGAATATAATTTAATGCCTGCTAAAATTAGAACAACTGCCACAATAATAATCAACATCAATATAGGAATGCTCCTTTTCATAATACTATTTTACTACTATAAGCTTGGGGAACAAATAAAGTTATAAACAATAAAAAAGCCGACCTCCTCCAAGGTCGGCGGCTGATTGTCAATTGGCCTCTTTCACTACATCCTCTCCCACCCATAGTACCTTACTACTTGATAATCGGGCGGGCGAACTGGAAATTTAGGAGTCCGGATCTTACCCGGATCATAGGGGTCTTGATAAAGATCCGGCTCGTTGAGCCAAACCTCATACTTCATCGAGTCCACCTTCTGGACGTTTATTGGGAAACGAATGCTAGTGCCGGTATGCCCACTATTATTCTTTCCAGGGTAATAACATGGCGGTCCGAAAAATCCGCCATTGTCATATAAGGTGAGCGCTGTCTCTTCTGGGATATTCCAGACCGGCCCTGGAAGAGATTTTCCCTGCTCGTCCAGTGCTGTGCCTCGCACTGTGAGAGATTTTACAAGCCCTTGTGGAGCAGCGCACCAATGCTGAAATCCAACCCTACTATCTTCATATCTCCCGCCTACGGGGGTGAATGTCTCATACCGCCACTCTATTTGATCTCCCATCCCCGGAATAACAAAATGCGCGACTTCCCCTTGGAATGGGGGTCGCGACTCTTCTGTGTTGGTTGGAGCTGAAGGCGAAAACAACCCCCCACTGCAGGAACTGGAGACAACCAGCGCTGCTGCAAAAAGAAAAAACACGAACACTGACAAAACCTGTCTGCGCATAGTCAGCCTCCTTTCTGTATAGATTTGTATAGAAATTGGTAAAGAGAAATTGCTAACTCTATTATACCTCTGTTTTCCATCTTTTTGTCAATTGACAAAAGCAAGAAAGTAGGTTACTAAACCATTAATAAATTTTACCTAGAAAGAGTAGCTTTTTTAATCATCCCTTTTGGAATAAAAAAGAAGGTGTGTTTTGAATTTATTGTCGGTATGTAGATTTTTTCTTTTTCGCTGTATTTTCCTGTTATTGGATTTTTAATAATTAAATAGCTCGCCGTCTCTTTTATTAATTCTCCCGCCGTCATTTTACGAACAAGCTTTATCGGGTTGATTCTTTTAAGACTTTCTTAATCACTTCTTTGTCATAAAAAGAAAAAAGCCAATCCGTGCTTTCTTGGTCGCCTAATTCCAAGATTCTTTCAATAATAAAACCTTGATTTTGGATAAAATCCAATTTAGAAAAATCGACATCCCAAAAAAATCTCTTGATATTTTGGTAATTTGATAGTCCATTTATTTTAAATTATAGCAAAAATCAACAATTAATTCTAGCGGCTAGAAACACGTCAATCCCCTTGACTTCCAGCGGGAGTTGGCTAACAGCTTAATTTCTGATAAAATGAGGTTATGAGAATTGAACATTACCCGGTCCAAAAACTCAAAAAAGAAATCGCCGAAATTATCGGCCAATACCTTGACTTATGCGAATATAAAATATTTTTTTTCGGCTCGAGGGTCTCTGACGGCGGCAATCAATACTCTGATATAGATATCGGCATTGAAGGACCGCTTGAGATACCTTACGAAATTATGGCTAAAATTAAGGAAGGTGTCGAAAATTTGCCCATACTCTACAAAATCGAGATTGTTGATTTTAAAAAAGTTTCTCCTGATTTTCGAAAAGTTTCTTCGGCAAATCAGGAATATTTATAAAATGTTATGTCGAAACTTGAAGCAATCATTAAACAGTTTGAACAAGCTGTCCAAAGATTAGATGAAGTCTTGAAGGAATCCAAAAGCTCTATCGTTCGTGACTCCGCCATTCAAAGATTTGAATTCAGTTTGGACCTGGCCTGGAAATCAATAAAAGCTTTCCTTGAAGAAAAAAAAGGCATAAGCTGCAATTCTCCCAAAGATTGTTTCCGCGAAGCTTACCGACAGGCCATAATTGAATACGATGATGTTTGGATCAAGTACGTGGACATGAGAAACGAAACTGTCCACACATACAAAGAAGAGATCGCCGAAAAAATATATTTAGAACTGCCGACGGTACTAAAACATTTGAAGACATTATTAAAAGCATTGAAGTAAACTCCATGATTTCCAGCGGGAGTTTAGGGTTTTAAAATTCTCAAGAATAAAAAAGCGGGCCGTCTGAACATATGTCAGAAAACCCGCCTGATTCCCGAAAAGAACCCAAAGAAAATCTGTCTTTCAAAGTACAGACAGACCTACCTCTCAAAAACCGCATCCCGGGCCAGAGTGAAAGTGAGTTCTTGCTCCGGAGCCAGAACTAAATCTTTACCTCTGGTCGCGAGAACCTGACCAGTTCCGGTTCCGCCGCCAACAGCCGCACCTTTGGCTGCGCCGTCGCGGCCACCAAAAATAGCGCCCAGAGTTGCTCCAACTCCGGCACCAATCCCAATCTTGACTACATCTTTGACTTTAGAACCTTCGCCTTCAAGCCTTAGCAGCTCGGTCTGGATTGGAACCGACACACCGTTATAACTGATGACGGTCAGAGCCAAAGTGAGTAAAGCTGTGCTTTTGACTCTACCGGGCCTTTCCAGTTCGACAATCAGGCCATTCAAGACAGTGCCAACCGAAATAACCGCGTTTCCGGTTTTTAGCGCTTGAACAAGCGAAACACTAAAGGTCTCTCCAACCTGATTCTTTTCAGTTGAAATCGCCTGATCAAGGACGACTTCAAACATTGTTCCTTCCGGAATGGTTACGATTTTAATTTCTGGCAGCGGCGGAGGCAGACCATGAGGCCCTCTTTCTCCTTTAGGACCAGAAAGGCCAGGAATCCCAGACAATCCGGCAGGCCCGGGTTCTCCGCGTAGACCCCGAGGTCCAGACGGACCAGGTACGGCCTTGATTCCCAGACTAGTTATCTTTGAAAGATCAGTTACTCTGTCGGCTACTTTTTGAGCCTCCTCAACCAATTTCTTTAATTCGGCCATCTTTTGTTCTTCGGCTGCCTTCTTTTCTTCTTCAAGGCGGACCGCTTTTTCTTTCTCTATTCTTTCCCGATCCAGTCTTTCCAGTCCCCTAACCACATTTTCAGTTATGGGCTGGAGTTCTGTGCCGTAACGAGGATGCCGCCGGATGCCCTTGAAAAGATGATATTCCCCGACCTCAGTCTTGTAGTACCAATACTGAGGCTTTCCATTCAGATCAAAGAAGATTAGATCCAGGGAATATGGGACCGGTTGAACCGTCGAGACGGTGATGTCGTCTATCGCCTCACTCGTTTCTGTGTCAGCCCAGAGAGCCAGTTTCCCGAATCCACTGAAGGAATTGGGCATCATCGTGGCCATGACTAAAAAAACAGTCATGACGGTGAAAACGATCCCAAGCCGCAAAGCGATGAATCTGGTGCTGATGCCAACGCCAAACAAAACTGAAGCGACGGCCATGGCAGCACAAAGCACCAAGACCAAGGGGATTGCCGGAAGCGGCACGGGAACCAAATAGAAATAGATGGAGAGGAAGAATATCCAAAGAGTGGTAAATCCAATCCACTCAAAGGCCTTCCTCGCCGATTCCCACTCAAATCCCTTGCTGACCGCCAAGACAATTGGAAATGCGGCCAAAAGCCACAAGAACGCGGCCACTCCGCCTAAAAAGGTGGCGATTGAAATGACCGGCCTGGAACCAGTGCTGGCCCCAATAACAAACAGAAACAATACGAAAATCAGAGACAGCCCGAAAGCCATCGAGGCCTTTTTCAGAAACACGAAATAGTTCTGAAGAAGGGCATTGGCCCTGTTCAAAGCGGCTCCGCCGACATCCTTGCCCAAACCCAAAAGTTCCCGGACAAGTTCATAGAATTCTCTCATTGTCCTGTCTCCTTTTCTTTAACCAGAACCAGCTTTCTGTGACCAGCTATTGATTGTTGCTCTCCATCCTTTTATCTCATCGGTTGCCCTTCTTGTCCATTTGGGCAACAGAACCTCTACTTTCTTCTCTCCTTGGGTTTTCTCCTGCGGGTTCAGCAAATCGAAAAACTCCTCTCTTTGCTTTGGAGAAAGCCGGAGAACTTTTGTTAGTTGCTCCGCTGAAAGACATGATATCTTCTTGGTGATGGCCATCTTCTCGGACATCCGCTTCCCAAAAAGCCAATCAAGAAGGTCAATTAAATCGCGGTTGTCCAGCCCCAAAATGACATCAGCCAGCCGCTTTTCTTCAAAAGACCTGACGCTTGTCCTGATTTCTTCCCTGATTCCGTTGTGAAGACGCTTCGAAACTTCGGGAGCCGCATCTATCCCAACCTCCTTCAGAAATTTCTGGAGACTGGAATTTTCAGCCAAACGAAGTTCAAAAAAAGCGGTTAAGACATTGAGAATGAACTCAATGCCATACTTCTTAGATTTGTTCATCCCAAGAAGACTTTGCCCCAGTCTGGTTCTGAAAGCATCATCATAGGCGCCTTCAGCAAACCGCTTGGCGTAATTGGCGACGAAAACCGGCAGAAGCTCGGTCAGTCGAGTAAGTCTTGAATTCTTTACAATTTCCATAGTCTCACCTCCAACTTAGTTTGGTAAGGTTACAAAAAGAGCAATCGAGAAAAAACTATTTTAAATAATAGAATAAAAAAATATTTTTGTCTAAAAAAAGTTGATCTGGTCGGGCTGCTGGGAATCGAACCCAGTTTTTACGCACCCGAAGCGTACGTACTGCCGGTATACTACAGCCCGTTCTTTAATTCACCCAATATTTCTTTTTTGTCTCTTCTTCTTTTTTGTATTCAATTTTTTCCATTTTCTTTTTGGCTTCGTCGGAAAAATCTTTAAGTTTTTCGTCGGTCAATTTATTTAATTCTTTAGCTCTTTCTTGCAAATAGTCTTTTTCGTTCTTTTCCGGCTCTTCTAAAATTTCATTCATTAAAGCATTTAAAATGAAACCGATTCTGGGGCCCGGCTGAATGCCGTTTAATTCCATAATTTCGCTGCCGTTAATTTTTAATTCCTTCAGCGAAACCGGCTCTCTCATCGCCTTTTCCAGCATCACCAAAAATTTTCTTAACCGGTAAGGCTCCGCTTTCGGCACGCCAGAACCGATTCTATCGCAGAGCCGGACATCAATCAAATCCCAGATGTTCTCTTGCCCGACATTCCGCAAAACCCTTCTCACCGCCGAATCGGTGATTTTTTCCGGATCTGACTGAAACAAATGGTAGCGGACCAGTAAAACCACTTTTTCAGTGTCTTTTCTCGGAAATTTCAAACGATCCATTATTTTCTCAACCATTTTCCCGCCGACCACATCATGACCGTAAAAAGTGGAATCAGGACCGTCCCCTTTTTTGGTATGGGGCTTGGCGATGTCATGGAATAAAGCGCCGAGCCGGACATGAAGATTGAAATTTTCCTTAACCGCGTAAGTAAAGGCCCTTAAGTTATGCTCCCAGACCGAAAAGATATGATGCTTATTCTGGCCGATTTCAAAGCCATCCTCGAACTCAGGCAAAACATATTTTAAAATTCCGGTCTCGCGCATTAATTCAAAAGCCCGGGCTGGCCCGGTTTTCAACTCTTCTTCCGTCACCTCGTTTGACCGCCTATTATTCTTTTCCCCACCTTCGCCAAGGCTTTGGTGGGCAAGCCACGGCGTATGTTCAATAATTTTCAAAAGCTCATCGCGAATTCTTTCTTTGGCAATCGCCTCAATTAAGCCCGCCTTCCTTTTTATCGCTTTTAGGGTTTTTTCTTCAATATCAAAATTAAGCTCAATGGCAAAACGGATCGCCCGTAAAAGCCGCAAAGCGTCTTCATCAAATCTTTCCTCCGGATTGCCGACCGCCCGAATTAATTTATTTTTCGAATCCTCTTGACCGTTGAATAAATCCGTAATCTTACCGCTTTTATCCATCGCCAAAGCATTAATCGTAAAATCGCGGCGCTTTAGGTCTTCATCAATTTTTAAAGCAAATTTAACTTCATCAGGATGCCGCTTGTCAGTGTATTTCGACTCAATCCGGTAAGTGGTGATTTCAACCACTTTCAAAGATTCATCTTCAGTATCAATCTTAACGCCGACCGTTCCGAATTTATTCTCGTAAAAACTATCCGGGAATATTTTTTGAATTTCTCCCGGTTTGGCGTTAGTGGTAATGTCCCAATCCTTTGGTTTTTTATTTAATAACAAATCTCTAACACACCCGCCAACGACAAAGGCCTCAAAACCGACGGCTTCGAGTTTCTTTAATGTTTCTTGAATTTCTTTTGGAAGAGTCATTTATCCTTAATGCAGTATTCTTGAATTAGTCCGAACGCATTTCGCCGCCGCAGGCGGCGAGGAATTCCCCCCGCGAAAATTCGGAAAGGCGGCGGAGCCGCACCGCTGACAATTTCAAGTTTTTCTTTGGCGGCAAATTCTATTTAGTCGCAATAGATTTTAATCGTACAACTGTAGAGGATATGGGTTCGCAGGGTGCTTTAATGCATTGAACCACAATAATTTCTACGACAAATTCTCCGCTGACAATAAGATTCTTCCCTAAATAGTTTTCGAGAGGTATCTTTGTATCCGAACTTACATAAATGCTTAGTGGACGTTCACTGGTCTTTTCATAAGTAAGTACAAATCTGTTTCCCAACTTTTCTAAATAGTACCTAGACAGCCGATCATTTAAAGGAAATGGCAAAGAAGCAGTTGGTGTAGGAGTGGGGATCGTAGCTGCACTCGGTGTAGGTGTCGCAACTTGTCTAGTTGAGACAAAATAAATCCCCGCGCCAACGAGTGCGACAATAACTACAATTAAAATTATGTTTACAAAAGCTTTTTGATTCATACTTGTATGTTTAATTCCAAATTGATTAAAAAATTTTCTTCCCCAAAATTAAAAGATGGTCCAGGCTAGTTTTATTGTGGTGCATCCGGCAGGGATTTCACCCCCACCTATGACAATTTCAAGTTTTTTAATTGAGTTAAGTATAACTCAATTCAGCTAATTTTTCAATTTGAGATTATTGAAAAATTTACTCGCTTTGGCGGTAAATTTTTATATCCTCAATGTGGTATACACTCTCCTGAAACAAAGTTGGGTACCCATCGCTAGAAAACTGTTGGCCGAGGAATAGCACGACCTCCTCGCCCGGAGTAAATGTCGGGATAGGATAATGTGGGTTGTTAACTTCAATGTTCCCCAACCGTCCGCCGAGCATTCGATATGTGAAGCGTGGTGGAACGTCTCCTTTGACCACTTCCAGAGTCTGAAAGTCCACAAAGGTGTAGATGTTCACCTCCCTCCTAACTTGTACATCCAACACCTCTGCGACCACGATAGCTCTCGCCATGGTACCGACTTGAGCCGGATAAGTTATTCCTAGAGAAGTAAAAAGTTGCTGTGGCGATCGGTTTGTAGTAGTAGGCGGAGTTGTCGGTGTTGTGGGAGTAGGTGTTGGCGATGTTGGGGTAGGAATCGGCATTGGCGATGGTGTTATTCGCTGGCTCAAAACAAAATATCCAGCTACACCAACGAGGATTACAGTAGCCAAGACTATAACTATATTTGCGAAACCTTTTTGATTCATATGGCTGTTCATAAATTATTAGTTAATATTTTTCGACTTTATGATTAAAAATTTTCTTCCCCAAGAATTAAAATGTGGTTTGAGCCGATGTTTTTCTACGGGTTCTTTTGCGGTTTTGAGCGGTGCGGCTCCGCCGCCTTTCCGAATTTTCGCGGGGGGACTTCCTCGCCGCCTGCGGCGGCGAAAGCGGTTCGGACTAATTCAAGAATACTGCACCACGTAGGAAATTGCAAGTTTGAATGGTTCGCCTCGCTTCGCTCGGCGACT
>JBBTQD010000017.1:0-2379 GCA_038065855.1 Patescibacteria group bacterium | reverse complement strand
TATTTTTTCAAAATGGCAGAGTAGTCGCCTGTCATAAAAATAATGGGACAAAAATTTATATTTTGTCTCATAGATAAATGGCCAAGAAAGGGAAAAAAAGGACGAGATTATAATCTCTTCTTGAAAAAATAAAACCCCGAATTAAACTCGGGGTTTTATTTTTTCAAGCTTTTTAGTCCGCTGTCAGAGGATATATAACTCGGGGGAAATATTTTGTTTTATCAAAAGGCCAGGCCCGGACAAAAACTTTTCCGATAATAAAGTGCCGGGGCAGGGCTCCCCAACGCCTGGAATCGGAGCTGTGAAGCCTATTATCGCCCAAAACAAAGTACTCGTCTTTTTTCAATTTTATTTTCAAATTGCCTTCGGTAATTTCTTGGGGGCTAAGGTATTCTGATTCGTCTAAAACAAATCCAAGCGGCTTTTCTTCATTTAAAATCTTCACTTCATTATTCTTTATCTCAATGGTTTCATTAGGCAGGCCGATGATTCTTTTGATAAAAAATTGCTTCGGGTCTTCCGGGAAGCGGAAAACCACCACTTCGCCTCTTTGAGGCTCGGCGAATCTGTAGCTTATCTCATTTATTATTAGATAATTTCCGTTTTTAAAAGACGGTTCCATTGATGCTCCTTTGACGAAAAACGGCTGGGCAATGAAGTAGCGGATCGGCAGAATAATCACTAAAGCCAGGATAGCTACCTTGATTATTTCCCAGACAAATGAAAAAAAACTTCCTTGACTCTCTTGATTTTTTTGACTTTCATAATCGTATTCCATAACATTTAATATTATGAAGGTTATTGTCGGCCTGGGCAATCCCGGGAAAGAATATAATGATAGCCGCCATAATATCGGTTTTAGGATCGTTGATTTTGTAAATAAAGAGCATGGCGGAAGTTTTAGTTTGAACCAAAAATCAAATTCGGAAGTTTCAGAAATTAAAATAAATGGCAAAAACACTTTATTGGCCAAACCGCTTGATTTTGTAAATAATTCGGGTAAAGTTGTTAAAAAAATAATAGAAAATTGTAAATTGAAAATTGAAAATTTAGTCATCATTCATGATGACCTTGATATTCCTTTCGGCAAAGTGAAAGTTTCTTTCGGCCGCGGTTCAGCTGGCCACAAGGGCGTCCAGTCCATTATCGGAGCGTTGAAAAGCGACAAATTTTATCGAATCAGGATTGGAACTTTCAATAGCCAAATCATCAAAATCAAAAAAATAAAAGATAAAAGAAAAAAAATCAAAGGGATAAATGATTTTGTCATCGGATCATTCAGCCCAAACGAAAAGCCAAAATTAAATAAGGTGATTAAAGACGCGGTTCAAAAAATCATTTCCGTCTTATGATTGAAAATCAAAAAATTTTTCTAAACGCCTTGAATTGCATTCCCGGCGTCGGATACGGCACCTTGAAAACCATTCAAGAAAATTTTAGAGGCGATTTTGAAGCCGGTTTTAAAAATTTTGAAAGCCGGTCCGAAAAAAAAATAGATCCGGAGAAAGAATGGTCAAAGCTTAAAAAAGAAGAAGTTAAGATGGTTGTTTCCGACGAGCCGGAATTTCCAAAGCTTTTAAAGCAAATTCCGGATTCGCCAATGTTTTTCTATCTTAAAGGGGAGCTCAAAAAAGAAGATAATTTTGCTTTTGGAATAGTCGGAACCAGACTCGCCACTGGCTACGGCAAAGAAACCGCTTATACTGTCGGTTTTAAACTGGCCCAAGCCGGATTATCCATTGTCAGCGGAATGGCGGTTGGAATTGATACCGAGGCTCATAAGGGGGCTTTATCAGCCAAAGGTCGGACTATCGCAGTGGTTGCTTCGGGTTTGGACGAAAAAAGTCTTTTCCCCCAGGAAAATATCGGGCTTTCAAGAAAAATTATAAGCCAAGGCGCTTTGATTTCCGAACATAGCCTTGGAATGAAAGCAGACCGGGAAAAATTCGTTGCCCGGAATAGGATTATCAGCGGTTTATCAAGGGGTGTTTTGGTGGTTGAGGCGCCTTTAAGATCAGGCGCTTTAATTACGGCCAGACACGCCCTAGAGCAGAATCGCGAGGTTTTCGCGGTGCCCGGCAATATCTCTTCAAGAATGTCTTTCGGAGCCAATCTGCTCATCAAGCAGGGCGCCGCTTTGGTTACCAGAGCCGAGGATATTTTGCAGGAATTGAACCTGAAATTTAATTTTGAGCTGGCTTCGAGCATAAATTTTAAGCCGGCCGATGGAATAGAACAAAAAATATTCGGCATTTTGGACGGAAGCGGAGAATCGAGGCATATTGATGAGATTGTCAGGGCTTCCGATTCAGGCGTTCAAAATATCAATTCAGCCTTGACGGCCATGGAGATGAAAGGAATAATCAAGAATCTTGGAAG
>JBBTQD010000016.1:0-6666 GCA_038065855.1 Patescibacteria group bacterium | reverse complement strand
ACTTCTAACCACAGCTCATCCGATGAAATTGCGACTTCAACCGGTTCGGACCTCCCCCCGGCTTTCGCCGGGGTTCATCCTGGCCATGGTTAGCTCGCCCTGGCTTCGGGTCTTAAGCATTTTCTGACCCCCACCTAATTTTCTATTCACTTCGCGAATTGCTGAATAGTAAATAGAAAGTTAGATGGGGGAACAACGTTTTATCATTCGCTTTCGCTGCGCCTTCGCCCTTTAAGGGCTTAAACTTCAGAAAATACTTAAACTCGTTGGCTCATTCTTCAATAGGCACGCCGTCACCCCTATCATATTGCTATGGTGGAGGCTCCGGCTCTTCGTAGGCATATGGTTTCAGGTACTATTTCACCGCCCTCGCCGGGCTGCTTTTCACCTTTCCCTCACGGTACTGGTTCACTATCGATCACCAAGGATATTTAGCCTTGCCGAGTAGTATCGGCTGATTCACCCAGGATGGTCTCGTCCCGGGCTACTTAAGGTCGGAAGTTAAGTCAAAGCTTCAAAGCTTTGACTTAACTTCTTTAGAACAAGAGATTGAATGTTTTTGCTTACAGGGCTATCACCTTCTTTGGCCGGCCTTTCCAGGGCCGTTCTGCTAACATTTAATTTTGTAACTCTTTTTAATCTCAAGCTCTCAAACTTTGAATTCAAAAGCTCGAAACTAAATGTTCTTCCTTGCAACACTTTCTTAAAAAGAAAGTTTGGGCTGTTCCCTGTTCACTCGCCGCTACTTGGGGAATACAATTTGTCTCTCTTCCTCCGCTTACTGAGATGTTTCACTTCAGCGGGTCTGCATCCATTCAAAAAAATCTGAACAGATAATTGAGGTTTACTCAATTGGGTTGCCCCATTCGGAAATCCCCGGATCAACGCCTGCTAGACGGCTCCCCGAAGCTTATCGCAGTCACGCCGCGTCCTTCATCGCTCCTTGATGTCAAGGCATCCTCCATATGCCGTATTTATAGTCCAGTCGCAAGCGACTAGACTTTCTCCCGCACTTTATCTGATTTTAATTTCGATTGTTAAAGTTCAAATGAGAGACGAAAAAACCGCTTTTTCAGGCGGCCTCTCTAAACTCATCTTTAAAACAAAACGCGAGAAATCAACCGCTTGAATTGAATTGGTTTTTTAACACGTTTCTCATTTCAATTACCATTCTAACAAAACAACAAAACATGTCAAGACGCCTTGTTGATATTTTGAGAATTGTAAAAATTCTCTCTCTTATTCTCTCTTATTACTTTTTACTTATTGCTTCTTTTAGTCCCGGATTTTCTTTTTGAGGTCTGCCAGCCACTCTCCGGCTAAATCACGGCCGCCCAAACCAAGGGCTAAACCGCCAGCAATGGCAATCATGGCTACCACTCCCATCATGAATATCCTTATCAATTCCGGAGCTACTTTCAACTGATCCAAAGCAATCAGAAAAGAAAAAATCAAAACCGACCAGCGAGCCAGCAGCGCCAAAAAATTGGCTGAAGACAGCCGGGCGGCTTTGACTGAAGTCCTTACTGAATGTTCAAGGAATCTGGCCAGTAAAACGCCAATCAGAAGAACCAGTGCGGCGACAATGACATTGGGCAGATAGAAAACAACCATACTCAAAAACTCGGTTACTTGGGTTAAACCGACAATGTTGGTCGCGGCCATCAAAAAGACAACGATGAAAAACCATTTCACCAGTTCGTCAAAGAATTTAGGCGTATCCAACCTCAAACCCCCTCTCTCCATTGCTTCTTTGAATCCCAAACCTTCCAAAGCCCGATTGATTTGCAAAACTTTAATGACATGAAAAGCGACCCGGCCGAGCATGACGGCAATCAACCAGCCAATCAGAAAAACAACCACGGCCGCAACCAGTTTTGGAACAAAAACAGCTACACTTGACCACAAAGTCAAAAGCGATTCTCTAACTATATCTGTCGTAGCTATTGCTTCAAACATATTTGTATTTGCTAAATTTAATTTTTTCGACCTAGAGTGTAAAACTCTCTGAATTGGGTACTGATACTTATTTTAACACCGGTAGAAGAAAAGAGTAGGAAGGGGTGTGGATAACAAATTTGCTCGGGGTATAATCAAAGTGATGTTCATATGAAGTATCATACCAAGAATCTCGCAATTAGTAAAGCGACGATATTTGCTACCTTTATCATCGGATTAATCGCCGGGCCGGCAGTGTCTTTATAAGGATCCCCGACAGTGTCGCCGGTGACAGCGGCTTTGTAAGCATCAGAACCTTTACCGCCGTAATTTCCTTCTTCGATATATTTTTTGGCATTATCCCAAGCCGCTCCGCCTGAAGTCATCGAAATGGCCACAAAAAGTCCGGTAACAATAACACCAACCAACAAACCGCCCAATGCTTCAGGCCCGAGCAAGAATCCGACGGCAATCGGAATCAAAACCGGAATTAAGGCTGGCAAAATCATTTCTTTAATGGCCGCCTTGGTGACAATATCAACGGCCCGGCCATAATCCGGCTTGGCTGTTCTGGCCATAATTCCAGGAATTTCCCTGAACTGTCTCCTCACTTCATCAACAATCGCTCCACCGGCTCTTCCAACTGCCTGCATAGCCAAAGAACCGAAAAGATAAGGCATCATTCCGCCGACAAATAATCCGACTAAAACCCGGATATCAGAAAGTTCAAAAAATAATCTGACCCCTAATTCCAAAAATTCCTGAGTAAAGGCCGCAAATAAAACCAAAGAGGCCAAACCGGCCGAAGCGATGGCATATCCTTTGGTCACGGCTTTAGTTGTATTCCCCACCGCATCCAAAGCGTCGGTCACTTCGCGAACCGAGTCAGACAAGCCAGCCATTTCGGCAATGCCACCAGCGTTATCGGTAATCGGACCGAAAGCATCAATGGCCACGATTATTCCGGCCAAAGACAACATACTAATTGTGGCCAAAGCAATTCCATAAAGCCCGACTAGCCAATAAGCTAAAAACATCGCTCCAGCGATAACTAAAACCGGCAAAACAGTTGACTGCATCGAAACCGCCAATCCGGTGATTATGTTTGTTCCGTGCCCGGTGGTTGAAGCTTTGACAATCGCCTTAACCGAGCCAAATTTCTTTGAAGTATAAAAATCAGTAATCAAAACCATTAAAGCAGTGATAAATATTCCGATCATCAAAGACCAAAAAAGATCAGTTCCTTTTATGCCGACGACTGCCAGATCTTTAAGTTCTGTATTTTCCCAAATCCAGTCAACTCCGAGATAAAACATTCCGGCCAAAATTATAGAAGTGATAATCAGGCCTTTGTAAAGCGCCGCCATAATTCCAAGGCTCGAAGGGGACTTCGCTATCGCTCGCCCCCTTCCGACCTCGCTCGCGACGCTCGCTTCTGCTCGCTGCTCGCTCCTGCCTCCCCCAATTTTTACGAAAAGAGAACCAATAATTGAGGCGGCCACAGCCATCGAACCGATCAAAAGCGGAATTAAAACAATGTTTTGCGCCCCGCCGAAAAAGAGATTGCTTAAAAGCATTACCGAAAGAGCCGAAACGACATAAGTTTCAAAAAGATCGGCCGCCATTCCGGCGCAATCACCAACATTATCGCCGACTAAGTCAGCAATTACCGCCGGGTTTCTAGGGTCATCTTCTGGAATACCAGTTTCAATCTTACCGACTAAATCTGCTCCGACATCCGCGCCTTTGGTGAATATGCCTCCACCCAACCGGGCAAAAACAGAAATCAATGAAGCGCCAAATCCAAGTCCTATAAGTGCCTTGATGTCTTGAGACCACCAATAAAATAATGTAAGGGAAAATAAAGCTAAGCCGACCACAAAAAATCCGGTCACTGCCCCGCCTTTGAAAGCCAAATTGAAAGCCGGGGCTAAATCATGTTTAGCTTCCTCGGCCACTCGGGCATTCGCCCTCACCGCCACCATCATTCCGATGTATCCAGCCAAAGCCGAAGTAATCGCACCGACGGCAAAACCAATCGCCGTCACAGCCCCAAGCCATTTCCACAAAATTAAAACCGCCGCAAGACCAACAAAAAAAACAGTTCTGTTCTGTCTCTTAAGATAAGCGCTCGCGCCTTCCTGAATCGCCTTTTGAATCTCGCGCATCTTTTCGTCGCCCGGCGATTTTTTCAAAACCAGCCAAATCAAAAATGCTCCATAAGCCAACGAGGCCAATGAAGCCAAAAGAGAAATTAATAATATGTTCATTAAAATAACCTATCAAATCTCTCTTAACGATTCAATGCTTTGCCTTATTTTTAAAGTATTCCCATGTTTAATCAATCCAAGATAAGAATTTATAGTTTTTGGTGTTTGAGATTCTTTAATCCGCCTAAACATTCTTTTCTTGGTAGTATTCCTCAAAATCCTGTGATCTGGAAAATGAACCCAGCCCAGGAAATCAATTCCAGAAGCCAGAGTTTTGATATAAATCTTATCTGAATGAAGTTCTAACTTTAATTTATTGGATAAGAAAGCCCTAATCGGCTCAATCAAATTTTCCAGCCAAGTTTTGCTTTTCGATAAAATCACAGAATCGTCGGCATATCTGATGTAATACCTTACTTTTAATTTATGTTTAACGAACTGGTCAAATTCATTCATATAGATATTGACGAAAAGTTGTGAAGTTAAGTTGCCCAACGGTAAGCCGGTATTTGGTTTTGAAGAAAAACTATAGATTACTTTCTCAAGGAGCCAAATAATGTTTTTGTCTGGAATATATCTTTTTAAAATCTCAATTAAAATTTCGTGATTTATGTTTTCAAAAAACTTTCTGATGTCGCATTTTAATATCCAGCAGGTCTTTGTGTGGTTTTTACTAATCACATAGGAAAATGAACGGAAACGATTTAATGCTTTGTGAGTCCCCTTGTTGTTTCGACAGGAAAAAGAATCAGAGATAAAAGTTCTGTCAAAAAAAGGATATAAAATTCTGTAGATGGCGTGGTGAAATAATCTGTCTCTGGCGCTGGCTTTATGAATATTTCTTGGTTTTGGGTCGTTTATCTTGAATGCTTTATAGCCGCCGTGGTTATATTTAAAACTCTTTAAATCTCTGTGTAGCTCAAAAATACTATCCATCAGATTCAACTGGAATTCCTGAACATCTCTTTTATTTCTTTTGCCTTTGATAAACTCTTTCCACGCTTCCAAAAGATTCTCAAGTGAGATAATATCTTCATAATGAAGATGCCTTCTACGCCCCCCCCCAACGGTACTTTGCCGATACTCCAAAAGCTTATTGCTACTTACAAGGTCTGGCATGGTTATCAACCGAACATTTCAACAACTTCAAGATACACGATCGGCTCCAAAATTGATTCTTTGTTTCTTGAAATCATTGAATTAATTTTTACCGCAAACTATTCAAACAAAACAAAAAAAATAAGTTTAGTCCAAAAATCTTCCGTAGAACTAGACTCATTAAAATTGTTTCTCCAAATATTTTGGGAAGTAAAAGCGATAAACGACAAAAAATATATCGTACTTTCAAGTCAACTGAATGAAGTGGGTAAAATGATCGGCGGCTGGCTCAAACAACTGAAGAAAAACCAAGCCCGCAAAATAACGGGCTTGGAATGAAGCGAGTTTCGGAGAGAGACGATGCGATCGTTGCGGTCGAAGTCATTGTCGAGCCAATTGAAGTTCAGGTTCCACCTGTCGCCGTTCCAGTTCAGGTACGAAACGTTCAGGTTGCCGTCGCGATCACGCCAGATAAACGTACAAAATACCGTCTATGCCACTGCTCTTAGAATATTCTCAGAGCTGTATCGAATTCGGGACCCTCGGAAAAAATTCCTATTCCCTTAGCATTTTGCACCAAGTAGCTTCATTTTTTGGGAAGTCAGACTGTCCGAAGCCGTGACCGCGGACTTCTCATCTGCTCCATCTTTATTTTACCAAAAATTATTCAGATAAAAAAAGAGGCCTGGAACAGACAAGCTGTTCCAGGCCGCCCAAGAGTCCGAAGACCCAAGGGTCTGCTACTTGCGGAGAGAGACGAAGCGATCGCGGCGGTCGAAGTCAACGTCGAGCCAACGGAAGTCCAGGCTCCACCAGACGCCGTGCCAGCCCAGGCACGAAACGTCCAGGTCGCCGCCGCGATCACGCCAGACGGTTCCCGGAAAGACCAGGTAAAACTTGCGCCAGGTCTCTGGGATGCGCTCCTGCTTTTCGAGCAGGGCGCGGGCATGACGCTCGCCGGTCATCGGACCTGACTTCTTAGTCCGTTCCCGCATGACGTCGCCCTTGATGGAATTTTCGCCCTGTCTCAAGAACTCCGATAGTTCCAGCTCCAGAGCGGTAGACGACGCCGCTGACTCCGCGTCTTCAACCAGCTCCCAGCCGTCATAAGGCGGTGAGAGCGGGCTGTTGTCGGAAATCTGGATTGTGACCGACTCTGACTCGGGCCGGAGCGTTTTGCGAAGAACATCCGCAAGCGCTTTCTGGTCCAGAATCCAGTTCTGGGCCGTGGCCGAATCCAGGTCCCGCGGGAGTTGACGAACGACCGCCGAAGCGAATTCCGCGAACTGTGCAGTTTCCAACATCGCCGTTTCTCCTTGTTTTGGCTTATCTCATATCCGACTGAATTGCCGGACTTAAGACTTACCAATTGGTTACGGATTTGAATGTACATAAATACCCTCAAATCCGTAACCATGTA
>JBBTQD010000015.1:0-8106 GCA_038065855.1 Patescibacteria group bacterium | reverse complement strand
ACACATTGATTTTTTAGCATATAAAGAATAATATTGAACCATGAAGCAAGTGATTTTAGAAAAAACTCAAGAGTATCTAATTGTAAAAATTCCTCTTAAATCAGTTAAAACCGGCAAGGCCGAGATTTCTTCTAAGAACCAAAGAGTGGTTGATGAAGCAATTGCAGAAGGACTGCACGATATTAAGAGAGGACATATTTTTGGCCCGTTCAAAAGCGTAAGGGAATTTAGAGCGGATTTAAGAAAATCAGAGTAAATGAAGTTTCTTTTGTCTGGTAGGGCTAAGTGGGATTATTTAAAATTAACAGAAAAACTACAAAAGGCTGCTGATAAGCAGTTTATTTTGTTATTGAAAAATTTAATGCATCCTTCTCTGCGGGCAAAGAAATATGATGAAACTCAAGATATTTGGCAAGCACGCATAAGTAAGAATTATAGATTCTATTTCCGGATTAAAGGTGATGTCTACGAAATCATCACAATATTAAAGCATCCGAAATAACTATTTTAGCGATAACATCAAACCGCTTTTTGTTTTGATTGTTTTATGGTTAGATTTAGTCAATGGATAGCCGAAGGAATATACTTCTTTGGGTTTTGTATGATTTCGCCAATTCTATAGTTTCAATTGTATTTTTTCTTTATTTCTCTCAATGGATTGTTATCGACCAAGGGGTAGCTGATATTTGGTTTAACTTAACTTTTACAATATCTGCTGTCTTATTACTATTTACCGTCCCAACAACCGGAGCTTTATTAGATAAATACTGGAGGCGTATATCTGGACTGCGATACACAACACTTGGAACAGTTATATTTTATGGTCTATGTAGTATATTCGCTATCACTGGCCAAAGTATTCCAGCACTCATTGCCTTTACTTTAGGATTATATTCTTATCTTCTATCTTTTACTTTTTATACGCCTTTAATAAATGATATTTCTTTACCTGAAAAGCGTGGTCGCATTTCTGGTTATGGTATTGCCGCAAATTATTTAGGCCAGATTTCAGGTTTAATTTTAGTTTTACCATTTGCTACTGGAAAACTAACCTTGTTTAATAGTTCTTTTAGGGCAGAAACTCTTTTACCATCCGTTATTATGTTCTTAATTTTAGCTTTACCTATGCTTGTATTGTTCCGAGAACCGCATAAAGAACAAAGAGTTTTATCTTATTCAAAAGAAATTAAAGAATCTCTAATTGAAACTAAAAGATTATTTGTAATTCCTGGAGTTTTGGCCTTTTTCGCAGCCTACTTTTTCTTTAATGACGCTATCTTAACTGCCGCTAATAACTTTGCTATTTTTTTAGAACAAGTTTGGGAAGTATCTGATACAGTCAAAACCTATATACTTTTAGGAATTCTTGCTACTTCAGCTATCGGGGGATTTATGAGCGGATTTATAGCTGATAGATTCGGCCATAAGAAAACTTTAGTTATCATACTTACAGGGTGGATTTTAATACTTCCGACTGTAGCTCTAATCAATAATTTCAAGTTATTTATTATAGCTGTGATTCTTATGGGTCTTTGGTTTGGTTCAACCTGGACAGTATCTCGGTCAGTTATGAGTTATCTTTCTCCAAATAATAAACATAATTTAGCTTTTGGTTATTTCGGCCTTGTAGAACGGGCATCATCTTTTATCGGGCCTATTGTTTGGGGGCTAATTGCTACCAATTTAGTTCATCTTGGGCCGGTTCGCTATAGAATAGCCGCTACTGTTCTTACAGTTTTCGTTATTATGGGCTTGATTGCTATGAGGTATGTTCAAAGTGATAAAAGAAACTATACTTGAGAAAATCCAAGTTGTATCTGTTCCCAAACTCTCAATTCTTCTATAATCTGGTTCCCCTCCTTCGTTAAAACTTCAGCGGGCAGGCAAGTGGCTCCTAAGAGGCGGACTAACTGTGATTTTGAAAATGAAAAATTCAGCAAATTTGAAAGGTAAAACCGTTTGGATCACCGGCGGGAAAAGGATTGGCCAGGAAGTTGCCGTCGACTTGGCCAAACTCGGCGCTGATTTAGTTTTGAGTTACCGCTCGTCAGAAAAAGAGGCCCGGGAAACAGCGGAAAAAGTTAAGCCGCTGGGAAGCAGGGTTTTTATAGTTCAATGCGATGTCGGTTTGCGGCAAAGCGTTAGCCCTGCGGTCAAAGAGATAAAAAAAGAATTTAAGAAACTGGATATTCTGATCCTTCTTGCCTCAATTTTTAAGCAGACAAAGCTTGAGGAAATAGAAGAAGCCGACTGGGACGCTAATTTTTCTACCCATATCAAAGGAACTTTCTGGCCGATCCAATTAAGCTTGCCTTTAATGCCTAAAGGCTCGCATATTATTACCGTGGCTGACCGAACTTCAATCGCTAGAATTTATCCCGGCTATTTGCCTTATGTAGTCACCAAAACCGGGGTTGCCTCAATGACTCGGGCCTTGGCGGTTGAACTGGGATCCAGAGGAATTTTCGTGAATTCAATCGCTCCGGGCCCGATCCTGAAACCGAATGACATTAGTCAAAAAGAGTGGCAGAAAATCCGCCGCTCATCAATAATCAAATATCCGATTACGGACAAAGAAGCAGTTAAAGAGTATATTGATACTGTAATCCGCCTCTGTTCTGTTCGTTCTTCGGGAGGTATTTACCCAATAGATTTGGGGCATCTTTAAATTTATGGGCAAGTCTGGGCTTCTCCTGTTTTTGATTTTGAATCAGAGAGTAAGTTCTGGGCCCCTTCTTTAAGATCATTTAAGCCTTCAAAAGCTTTTTCAATTAAAGTTTCGCCCGAGTTTTCTATTTTCTCAAGATTATTTTTTGATTCCTGAATTATTTTCAGGCTTTCTTCCAGTTTTGCCTTTTTGTCAAAATTCGGGTTGTCAATATTTTCCTTGACTTCTTTGATGATATTTTCTATTTCTTTAATTTTGTTTTTAGAAACATTGAAAAGAGTCGCTCTTTGAAGCTCCGGATTGGTGAACCCGGTTATTTTGTCTTTGACTGTACTCCAAATATCGCCGCCGTAAACCGCCACAGCGGCTAAGAGAATTAAAATGAAAATAAGTTTTATTAAACCAAACATGCTAGGATTTCGTATAATAGTGTTTTTTCAGATCTTTTGGATAAAGTCCCTTTATTATATTTACCACTTTTGGCAGGATTTTCAAAACATAATCCAAGTCGGTTTTAGAAGTTTCTCGGCCCAAGGAAAAGCGGATGCTGGAGCGGGCTTCTTCTTTTGACAAGCCGATGGCCGTGAGCACATGCGACGGTTCAATTCCGCGGGAGGCGCAGGCTGATCCGGCCGAAGCCCGGATGCCATGTTTATCCAAATGCAAAAGCAGCTGTTCGCTTTCAATACCCGGGAAAACTGCATTGATTATGTGGGGCGCCTTGTCGTGCAGTTCTTCCGGCCCGTTTATTTTGATTGAAGAAAATTCTTCTTTCAGCTCATTTACGAAGTAGGTTCTTAATTTTTCCATTTTGCTATTCGTCATTTGCTTTTTACTATTCGTTATTTCAAGGGCTTTAGCAAGACCAACGATCAGCGGGACTGCTTCCGTAGAAGAACGCAGTCCCCATTCTTGTCCGCCGCCGAAAATGAGTGGTTTAATTTCAGTTCCCCTTCTTATATACAAAGCGGCAATTCCTTTTGGCCCGTAAATTTTATGGCTGGATATGGTCATTAAGTCAGCTCCAAGATTATTTGCGTTTATATCAAGATAAGCCGAGGCCTGGCTGGCATCGACGTGAAAATAAAGCGGGCTAGAAACTTTCTTAAACTCTTTTATAATCTTTCCGATTTTTTTTATCGGCTGGACAGAACCGATTTCATTGTTAACATAGATGATTGATATAAGTAGAGTCTCTGGTTTCAGGGCTTTTTTAAAATCTTCAAGGTTTATGATTCCTTCTTTATTTACCGGAAGATAAGTAATCTTAAACCCCTCCTTCTCTAATTTTTTTATCGGTTCAAGGACTGAATGGTGTTCAATTAAAGTGGTTATAATGTGTAATTTGTTACCGTGTTTCGTAAAGAGTTTCATTCTACTGCCGGGGTTCGCCTTGGCTATGCCAAAAATTGCCAGGTTATTAGCTTCTGTTGCCGAAGAAGTAAAAATAATTTCTTGATTTTTGGCACCTAAGATCCGGGCGATTCTTTTTCGTGACTGTTCAACTGCTTCCCGGGCTTTGCGACCTGAATCATTGAAAGATGAAGGATTGCCGGAATTTTTTGACCAAAAAGGCGCCATTGTTTTTAAAACCATTGGATCGCATGGAGTCGTGGCGGCGTTGTCTAAATATATTTCCCGCATGTTCATCAAAGGTTCCGCCGTCCGCCGTAGGCGGACGTTGCGGAATCGCTGTCAGAATTTACTCCGTCTTTTAAAAAGTGTGAGATTTTCTGCCGTTCCAGAAAAGCAGGGCCAGAGCCGTACCGATAAGGCCGGCGTCACGGATAGTTACTTCATTCAGGCCAAAAGAAAGTATAATCAGCAAAAGAAATAGAACGGCTAAAAGAGCGAATAGCTTTACAAAAATATTAAATACGAAGCCAAGCCCCAAGACGACTTCAAAAATTCCGTTGGCGTAGACAAAATTCGGGTTCCTGATGTTAAAACGGCCTAAAATATTCTGGAGCCATAAAGGCATCCAAGCATTGATCCAATAATCGGGATGGACAAATTTATCAATTCCGAACCAAAGAAAAACCAGGGCTAAGCCTAGGCGTAAAAACAAGTGAGAGGTTTTGAGCGAGTTAAGCATTTATTTAAGGATACAAGATTTTTATTAAAGATAACTGTTGAAAAGTGGGTGAGTGGAGGGATTTGCACCCTCGATCTCCTCGGCCACAGCGAGGCGCTTTAACTGCTAAGCTACACCCACCATTCGCCCTCGCCAGGATTTGAACCCGGAATTTCAGGTCCGAAGCCTAATGTGATATCCGTTTCACCACGAGGGCATGATGATAATTTATTAAACCAAAAACCATGCTTTTAGGCAAGGTTTTTGTTTTTGTTTTTACGAAACGATTTCAATCTTAATGACTTTAATCCCGAATTCTTTGGCTAAGTCTTTTTCCGGGAACCAGATGTCGATATTAAACCAGTAGCGGTTGTGCATTCGGTCTTCAACCACGAAAGTTTTGTTCCCGAAAAGCTCCGGAATTTTAATAACTGTGCCGAAAGGCAAAAAGTTGGCCGCAATCACACCGTCGCGGACATGAATTCCGGAAGCGGTGATAAAAGGTGTATAGTCGGTCTGTTCTGGGGTTGAAGAATAACCCGTGGCCGAAACCGCATAGAACTTTTTGGGTTTATAGGTTTTTGGCGTAGTTATCGGTCGGATCGCCAAGATGCTGTCGTTTTGGATTGTGGAGAAATTGAAATAAGCTAGGTTTTCTTCAACTAGAATATTTTCCGAACCTACTTTCGATTTAACCAGTATTTTGGCAACGCTAAAAGGATTCAGAATATCCCAAAAACCGGCTTGGATATAAAGCGGGTTAATTGCGAAACCAACTGCTAGAAAGCTAGAAATTAATGATTTTTTAGTAATCATAGTAATCAAAAAAGCCTCTTTTAAAGGCTCTTCTAATGAAAACCGCGCCTTAGCACGTTATGCTATAAGATTAGCAGATTAGAGTACTTATGTCAACCCCAAGTTTTTTTGAACGGCCAGAGGATTTTCAGCATTTTTATGCCCGGTTTTGCCGAAACGATTAGAAAAATGACTCCGAAAAATATTAGAAAACCGTCATAGCCCCAGCGGATAGGTTCGTCGTCGCGAAGCCGGAGCCACATTCCGAATTCATCCAAAGCCAAGCCGAGGCCAGAACCATGGAGTAAAGAAATAAAATATTTGGCTCTGGCATCGTCAAATATCAAAGCCAGATAGCCGGAAAACGCCAAAACAAAAAAACCGTAGGCAAAATGATGAATATGAACGTTGCCGACAACCAGAAAAAGATTGGGGAACAGATAATTAATGAGTCTGGCAACGCCGAAAGTAAGAAGGAAAGAAAAGGCAATCGGGAAGATAAGGTAGAAATAAAGACCGGGTTTATCGTTTTCAACCCGGTGATTGATCGCTGTTCTAATTTTCCGAAAAATAAAAAACATAGCCACTCTATCTTAGAGAATTTAAACTATTAAAGCCAGCTCCCGGGAGCTGGCTTTAATAGTGGAGTATATTTACAACAAGGTTCGAACTTTCTTTGAGCGAAACGCTTTCGGCGTTTCGCAACTCTCCCAAAACCGTCCGCTCGGGCGGCGCGGGAAGGAAAGGGGGTGAGGGGGAAAGGAATTCCCGCGCCACCCTCGCTTCAGAAAGGTTGAGCCGGAAATATTGCGAAAACAAATATACAAATAAATAGTATAGGAAAATATTTGTTTTCGCAATCATTAGTTCTTTGAATTTACGAAAAAGAAAAAGCGTCGGGATATTCTCCGACGCTCGTTGTGCGGTCTCGCCCTGCCTTATTGTTGCCGAGGTGACTAGTCTCGACTGGTTTCGTGCAGGATCCCCGCTGACACTTTTTGAGTGGGTTTTATTGTCTACGGGTTGTCCTTCCCGTGTAAGAGTCGAGCTTACACTCGTGTGGTGATTATCTCTTGGGCCCACAGGTCCCCGGTCTCAACGATATTACTGTTGAGACCTTTGATCGTTCATTCTGCCCCAACACCCATCACATCCACACGTTGCGGCGTGATTGATGTCCGCCCAATCCTGTCCTGAGCATTTGGCGAAGTAGCAGGTAGCCTCTTTTTCATCCTCTTGCAGAAGATGCCAGAGTAAAAATCCTGGTGGAGGAACTTGTGCTTCCTGACGTGTCTTGAGAAGATCACGCCAGTTTTCTTTGCCCGCTTTCATTTCCGCAAAGACGTGCTTTACGGTTGGACACTGGCGATGCTCGGCGAGAATTTCAATGCCCCGCAAATTGAAGATCTTGAAACAGTTTCTCAATGCTCTCGAATTCCATTTTCTTTCAGGAACTCGTTCGAGTATATTGTCCAGCATGTCCACCTCCTCTCTGATCTTCGCAGTCACGCGAAGTTGATGTAAAGAACTAGGGACTTAATTGTCCCACCAAAATTATCAATTAAATTTAATAACTTTGGTGGGACGGCTAGATTTTACTCTAGCCGGTTGTCGCAGGCGCGGACGCGCGCTGCAAGGTGAGAGATTTCCAGGCCACATAACCTTCTCCGTAGTGAGGCGCCGGCGAAGCAGCTTTGTGCTCGCGGATGTAGCAGATGATTTCTTCGTAGTGCGGAAGAAGTTCTGTGCGGACGACATTCTTGACATCGGCGACGACGGGAGCAGACTTTCTGTCCGGGATCTCGTAGTACTTGTAGCCACGCTCCGAGTGAGACGTCTTGCCTTCGGTCTTGCACACGACATCGAGACGGAAAAGACGATAATTCTTGGCCATTTCGATCCTCCTCAAAGAACTGCTGGGACATGATTGCCCCATCAGAACCATCAATATCCTTGATAACTCTGATGGAACCCCCAAAACCGATAATATGTATATTATAGCAAATACAATTAATTTGTCAAGGTCAGCCAAAATCCAACAAAAAAGCCCTTATTTTAAGGCCTTTTTCCCATCTTTCTTATTGATTTTCCGGCTCAACCTTTCTGAAGCGAGGGTGGCGCGGGAATTCCTTTCCCCCTCACCCCCTTTCCTTCCCGCGCCGCCCGAGCGGACGGTTTTGGGAGAGTTGCGAAACGCCGAAAGCGTTTCGCTCAAAGAAAGTTCGAACCTTGTTGTAAAGGTACTCTACTATTAAAGCCAGCTCCCGGGAGCTGGCTTTAATAGTAGAGTACCTTTATGACTTCGCTCGAACCTACTTTATCAAAAATGACTGAAAAATGACAGCCGCCCCGCCGTCGCTCGCTGACGCTCGCCGCCAAGCAAAATACTCTTTACGATTTCCGATTTGCGCGCGCCACCAAAAATTCTTCTAAAAGGAAAAGAGTATTTTGCTTGGCTTTGCTCTGAACGAGCAGGCGGCGGGGCTCCCAACGCTCGGGCGCGGCGGAATTCCCCCCACACCCCCCTTCCGCCACGCCCTCGCTTCCGGACCAGACTGCATTGGCGGCT
>JBBTQD010000014.1:0-7444 GCA_038065855.1 Patescibacteria group bacterium | reverse complement strand
TATGACCATTACTTGGTACGGCCATTCTTGTTTCAGACTGGAAAGCAAAAATCTTTCAGTTTTGATTGATCCTTTTTCTGCGGAAATAGGGTTTAAGCCGCCGAAAATTAAAGACGACATTGTCCTTGTCTCCCACCAGCACAACGACCATAATAATATCGAAGGCATGCCTGATGAGAGTTTTTTAGTCAAAGGGCCGGGGGAGTATGAAGTCAAAGGAATTTTTATCAAAGGCATTCCGTCTTTCCACGACAAAAGCCAGGGCCAGGAAAGAGGGCTCAACACTATTTATTCAGTAAAGATGGAAGACATGGCTATTGCTCATCTGGGCGATTTCGGCCAAGATAAGCTGACCGAAGAGCAAATTGAAAAAATCGGCGAAATTGATATTTTGATGATTCCAATCGGCGGAACTTATACCATAAATTATAAAGAAGCAGTTGAAGTGATTCATGAAATCGAACCTAAAATTGTGATTCCGATGCATTATAAAATTCCGAACCTTAAGTTGGATATCGACGGCCCGGAGAAATTTTTAAAAGAAATGAGCCTGACCCCCGAGAAAGTCGAAAAGTCCTACAAAATCCAGAAAAAAAATCTGCCGGCCGAAGAAATGAAGCTGGTTTTAATGGGCTTATAAATCCTATCGGTCTTATCAGTTTAATTGGTCATGCTGAAAGAAATAAGAAACCAACCCGAACACATCCGCGCTTTGTTTATGTGGCTTTCGGTTTTTATTGTTTTTTCTCTGGTTATTTTTGTCTGGGCAAATTCATTTCAGCAGAAATTATCTCTTTTGCTGAATTCTGAAGAAAAAACCGAAACAGCAAAGCAGGGATCGCCTTTGGCGGTTATTGCTAGCGGTTTTAATGATTTAAGAGCTACGATTATTGATTTATTCAGTCTGGCTTCAGGCAAAAAAAATGAACTGGAGATTAAAAGCAATCTGGAAGATAGGTTTGGATCAAAAATTGAACCGAATTTATTGCCTGTTTCTGAATAATGTCTGAAATCGGCTACATAAAAAAAAGAGAAATAACTCAAGAGATGAAGGAGTCTTACTTGGATTACGCCATGAGCGTGATTGTTTCGCGCGCCCTGCCTGATGTCAGAGACGGTTTAAAACCGGTTCAGAGAAGAATTTTGTATGCGATGGATCAGATGGGCTTGGGTCATAGCGCCAAGTTTGTGAAGTCAGCAAGAGTGGTAGGAAACACAATGGCCTATTATCACCCTCATGGCGATTCACCAATATATGAAGCTATGGTTCGGATGGCCCAGGATTTCTCTTTACGTTATCCCTTGGTTGACGGTCAGGGAAATTTTGGATCGATAGATGGAGATTCTGCAGCCGCGATGCGTTATTCAGAAGCTCGAATGAGCTCGCTTGCCGAAGAACTTTTGGCCGACATTAAAAAAGACACGGTTGATTTTGTCGATAACTACGATGCGACAAGAAAAGAACCGGTGGTTCTTCCGGCTAGGCTCCCGAATTTATTGCTTAACGGCACCGTGGGCATTGCTGTCGGAATGGCTACCAATATCCCGCCTCATAATATCATAGAAGTTTTAGACGGTTTGATTCATTTGATTGATAACCCTGACGCCGGCGTTCAAGACTTGGTCGGTTTTATACAAGGGCCGGATTTTCCGACCGGTGGCATTATTTATAATCAGGAAAACATTGTAAACGCCTATGCTACCGGCCGGGGGCCGGTGACAATCCGGGCTAAAACTGAAATTGAAGAAGATAAACCTTCGTCCCGAGCTCAGGTCGAGGGAAAAGGGTCTTTTAGAATCGTTGTCACCGAGATTCCTTACCAGGTCAATAAGTCCGAATTGATTATTAAAATCGCTGACCTGGTCAAGGAGAAAAAAATAGAAGGGATAAGGGATCTCCGCGATGAATCCGACCGCGAGGGCTTGAGAATCGTGATTGAATTGAAGCAAGATTCTTTTCCGCGGAAAGTGCTTAACCAGCTTTTTAAATACACCGATCTTCAAAAAACTTTCCATTTCAACATAGTGGCCTTAATTGATGGAATCCAGCCCCAGACCCTTTCCTTAAAGACCATACTTGAAAAATTCATCGAACACCGGAAAAATGTAATAACCCGACGGGCCAAATTCGATTTGGTCGAGGCCCTTGCCAGAGCCCATATTTTGGAAGGTCTTAAAAAGGCCCTTGACCATATTGATGAAATAATTGCCGTGATCAAAAAATCGGAAAGCCGGGAAGATGCCTTTAATAATTTAATAAAAAAATTCAAATTCACCGAACTCCAGACCAATGCCATTTTGGAAATGCGGCTTCAAACTCTGGCCGGGTTAGAGCGAAAAAAGATTGATCAGGAGCTTAAAGAAAAGAAAGGGCTTATCATTTATCTGGAAGATCTTTTGGCCAGCCCGAAAAAAATTCTCAAAGTGATGGAAGAAGAATTTGCCGAGCTCAAGCAAAAATACGGCGATGAAAGAAAAACCAAAATAGTCAAAGGAGCTTTAAAGGAAATCGGCGAGGAGGAGCTGGTGCCGGAAGAAGACGCTTTATTCTTTTTAACCCACGGCGGCTACATTAAGCGGATGTCGCCGGCCGAATTAAGAATCCAAAAAAGAGGCGGCAAGGGGCTTATCGGCATGGCTACTAAGGAAGAAGACATTGTCAGCCATTTTTTTCTGGCTAACACCCACGACAATCTTTTGTTCTTCACCGCCTCGGGCAAAGTTTTTCAGACTAAGGGTTATGAAGTTCCGGAAGCCAGCCGCGTCAGTCGAGGCAAGGCAATTGTTAATTTTTTGAACATTTCTTCCGAAGAAGTGATCACGGCAGTCGTCCCGGCTCCGAAAGGGAAAACCAAAGAAGCCAAATATCTTTTTATGGCCACCAAGGACGGAGTGGTTAAAAAAGTTAAAGTTGAAGATTTCGCCAATATCAGAAAAAGCGGTTTGGTCGCCATTAAACTTTATGAAGGCGATTCTTTGAATTGGGTCAGGCTTACATCGGGCAGCGATGAGATACTTTTAGTCGCTTCAGAGGGAAATTCAATCAGGTTTAAAGAAAAAGACGTTCGGCCGGTGGGCCGGAACGCCAGCGGCGTTAATGGAATCAAGCTTAATAAAAACGACCAAGTCGTCGGAACAGAAGTGGTATCAACCGCCAACCGCCAACCGCCAACCGCCAACAAAGATCAGCTTTTAGTAATTATGGAAAATGGCTACGGCAAAAGGACTGACTTAAAAGCTTTTAAAACGCAGCGCCGGGCTGGCAAAGGAATCAAGGCCGCTAAAGTTACTTCCAAAACCGGTAAAATTGTTTTAGCCCAAATCGTTGATCCGGAGCAGAAAGAGCTTATTGTTATTTCTAAGAAAGGCCAGATTATCAGAACCGAATTAAAGAGCGTTTCGGTTTTAGGCCGGGCCACTCAAGGAGTGAGGGTGATGAGAATGGATTCTAGAGATTCTGTTGTTTCAGTAGTTGTTGTATAATGTTTTTAATGCCCGGTTTGTCTCCTTCGGTAAATTTATCATCAGGATTAGCCAGTCAGATTTTTGATTTAAAAAGCATTGTTAATCAGTTTGAGCTTGAGCCAGGAATGAGAATCGCTGATTTGGGTTCGGGCTCCGGCTATTTTACAGTTGAAATGGCTAGGGTAGTTGGCGAGGTGGGTCAGGTTATGGCCGTTGATATTTTAGATACAGCTTTAGAAACGGTCAGGGAAAGGGCTTCTGGCGCCGGCATAAAAAATGTCCAGTTAGTCAAAGCCAACCTTGAGGTTATCGGCAGCACTTTCCTGGCTGACGATTCCCAGGATTTTGTTTTATTGGCCAATGTTCTTTTTCAGAACGATCAGAAACTCGAGATCATTAAAGAAGCGAAAAGAATTTTAAGGCCGGTTGGAAAATTGGTGATAGTCGACTGGGAAAAAGGAGTAGGCGGCTTGGGTCCGCCCGACGAATTCAGAACTCCCAAAGAAAGCATTCTCGGTCTAGCCAGTCAAGAAGGGCTTAATTATGAAAGAGATATTATTGTTGACGCTTATCATTTTGGAATGATGTTTAGGAAGTGAGTACTAATAAACTTTACATAATCGTCGGTGTTCTCATGGTTGCGGTTTTTATTTTGATTTTTTTTCTTATTTTCGGCGGATTAAACAAATCGGAGCAAAGGATTGAATTGGAATTTTGGGGGGTTTTTGACAATCCTAGGGCATATGAGGAAGCTATCAGAACTTTTCGCCAGGCCAATCCCTTTATCAATGTCCGGTATGTTCCTTTCCCGTTTGAGGAATACGAGAAAGCGGTGATTGATGCTTTGGCTTCAGGCCGCGGTCCTGATATCTGGATGATTCAATCGAGCTGGCTGCCGAAACACAAAGATAAATTGTATCCGCTCCCGCAAGACGATAAGGGACTGAATTACAAGCTTGTGAATTTCAGGCAGGATTTTGTTGACGTCGCCGAAACCGATCTGGTCAATAACGGACAAATTTATGCCTTGCCTATTTACGTGGATACTATGGTTCTTTATTACAACAAAGATTTACTGAATTCCGCCGGAATAAGCCAAGCGCCGAAAGATTGGGACGAATTTAATGAAGCGGTCAAGATTTTAACCAAAAAAGACAGCCGGGGCAATATTGAAAAATCAGGTGCGGCAATCGGCACAGCTCGGAATATTAACCGTTCAACTGACATATTAATGCTTTTGATGATGCAAAGCGGAGTAGAGATGACAGACAGGACGAGAAATGAAGCAACTTTCGCCAATCCAATCAGTTTCCAAAATATCGGTGAAACTGCCTTGCAGTATTATACTGATTTTGCCAACCCCCAGAAAACCGTTTATAGCTGGAACAACAATTTGTTTTATTCAATCGATGCTTTCGTGACCGAACGGGTGGCAATGATGTTTAACTATTCCCACCATATCCAGACCATCCGGGCCAAAGCCCCGCGGCTGAATTTTGATGTGGCTTTAATGCCCCAACTCAAAGACACTCCTTCCAGAGTTGATTACGCCAACTATTTTGCCCCGGCTGTTTCGGCTTCGTCTAAAAACAAAGCCGCGGCCTGGAAGTTTCTTGTTCATCTGGCTTCCAAAGAAGGGTCGCTGTCGTATCTTCGCCAATCTTTGCGGCCGTCCGCGAGGCGCGATTTGATTGATTTTCAGAAAACCGACCCGGACCTGGGGGTTTTCGCCAAGCAATCTTTGACTGCCCGGAGCTGGTATCAGGTTGATTCCTCGGCAATTGAAAAAATTTTTGCTGATATGATTGAGGGCGTGGTTTTCAGAAGAGCGACGGTGCCCGAGGCCTTGAGAGCCGCCGAAGACAAAATCACTGTTTTAATGCAACGAAGATGAAATTTAAACTTTCAAACTTCTTAATTTTAATTTTTGTTTCTTCATTTTTAATTTTTCCTTTAGTTGTTTCTGCCGTTGACTACCTTCCCCTAGTCCCCTGCGGGTTGAAAGTTCAGCCAAGCGGCGCAACAGCCAAAAATCCTGACGGGACCCCTTATAATTATACTCAGCCCTGCACCCGTTGCCACGTTTTTAAGCTGGCCGAAAACGTGATTGATTTCGGACTTGAAGGAGTGGTACCGCCGGTGGCGGCCGTGCTTTTCATCTATGCTGGCTTGATGATTTTGCTTGCCGGAGCTAATCAGAAATTGTTTGAAAATGGAAAGACGATTTTCAAGAACACATTTATCGGGCTTTTGATAATTCTCGCTTCGTGGCTAATCGTTAATACTTTTATCCAGTCATTCGGCCCGGATCAGGTCAAGGGAAGCTGGTTTAAATTCACTTGCCAGGACAATGTCATCACGCCGCCCGGTCCTCCTTCGCCTCCGAGCCCTTTGTGTTCTAATCCGGCAGGGCTGGCGGCTCAATACAATGTTCCTTCAACGCCCACCAACGCTCCAGAATTAAATCAATTGATTTCTTGCATAAGATCAAACTTGCCGGGCGAAAATTTAGGAAGCGTCGCAACTTTCGGCGGCAGTCAGGACAACCGGCTTTGCAACTTTACCAGAGGAAATAGAGTCTGCGGTTCTTGCATCCATGCTGTTAATTCCTGCCATTATGGCGGCGCTAGCGGAACCCAGGGGGCTTTAGCTGTTGATTTTGGCAATGAAGACATTGGTGATAGAATAATTGGGGTAGCGGTTTTGCAATGCGGGGCCAAAAACGGGAGATGCGAGGATAAAAATAACAACTTCGTGTCTTGCACCAGTTCCAGCGCCACCCACGTCCATATTAATTCAAGAAGCTGCGACCGGAATTGATGAATAAAAAATTATTAATCTCAATAATTTTGCCATTTTTCACTTTTTTATTGTTTTTTAGTTTTTCTAATTCCAGTAATGCTGTTTCTTGCGGAGCAAGAAGCGCCATTGGCAGTACTCCTCCTTACTGGGGGAATGACCCTGCTCAAAACGTCATAGTTTCAGTAAATTCTCAAGCTAGAATTTCAATCAAAGGCGAAGATGGATGTGCCGGACAGCCAGCCGAAATTCAGATTCTCAAAGACAGCAATATAGTAAGGACTGTTACTTTAACTTTAAATCTGGGGGCGCCAGTAACCGGTCAACAAAATGTCCATGTGCTTTATGCGGATGGAACTATAGATTTTAGTCCAGGGGTTTATAGAGCTAAATTTATCAGGGTTGGGAATATAGTGGGTAGTTCGGCTCAAACCAGCAACACCCTGACAGTTCAAGCTCAAACTCAAGCCTGCACTTTATCAAGACTAACTACTAATCCTATTGGAGGAGTTAGGGGTGGCCAGCAAATTCAATTAATTATTGAAGCTCTGGGAACTTGTCAGGATTGGGGCGCAACAGTAAATGTTTTAGGTTCATCTAATATTTGCAATTTTAATGGCAGTGAACAAAAATTTTCTTCAGGAAGCAACAGGCTTGTTTGGAATTTCACACCATCAAACCCAACTGGACCTCAAGCAGTTTGTAGATTTAGAGCAAGTCTTGGAAGCCAGAGTTCAGAGTCTTCGACTTTTACTATTCAGAGAGTTGGTTCTAATCCGGCGCCCGGCCCTGGCAATCCGTCGCCCGGAGAACCAGTTGATATTTCTTTTAAAATCCCAAACCCGATCCAAGCCGAATCTCTGATTGATTTGGCCAAAGCTATTGGCCGGTTTCTTTTCCAGATCGCCATTCCGATTGCGGTGATTGTGATAATCTACGCCGGACTTTTATTTTTGACTTCTCGGGGCGACAAAGAAAAAATCACCACGGCCAGAAAAGCTCTGTGGTACGCCGTCATTGGCTTAGCCATCATTTTGATAGGGCAGGGATTCTTTACTCTCATAAAAAGCATTTTGGATTTAGGGACTCCCTGATTTGACACTAACTCATTATTGATGTATAAGTAAGTTATGAAAAATAACCTGTTTTGTTTTACAAAATAGGTTAGACTTTAACAATT